>JAFWDX010000226.1 GCA_017515945.1 Blautia sp.
ACATAGTACTCCGTCCGCCGTGAAGGGTATGAGCCCGGCTGTATATATGTGGACAGGAAAATATCATATGAGCAAGGTTGTATATGTGGACGGGGAAATATTGTATGAGTCCGGCCTCCGGTTGTGCGATAGTACTTCCGGTTGTGTGAAACAACTCTGCACAAAAGGACCGTCCCCTTGTGTTTTCCTGAAAGTATAGTAAAATAAAGATGGTTTTATATGGTTTATATAAAGGAGGCTGCCTTTATGAGAATTCTGTTGCAGAATCTTACAAAACGCTATCCGAACCGCAACCGCAGGATCAAAGAGGAAGTGGTGGCGGTGGACAGCTTTAACTATGAGATCCCGGACGGAAAGCTGATCGGACTGCTCGGTCCTTCCGGATGCGGAAAGAGCACCATGTTGAATATGATCTGCGGACTGGAAAAGCCCACTGAAGGCCGCATCCTCTTTGGAGACGAGGATGTCACTGCGGTGCCTGCGGAGAACAGGGGCGTGGGCATGGTGTTCCAGAGCTATGCGCTGTATCCTCATCTGACCGTTCGGCAGAATATTACCTTCCCTTTGGGCAATCTGAAAGGCGAGGCGCGCCTTTCAAAGGAAGAGATGGATAAAAAGGCCGAGGAAGCTGCGGCGCTGGTGCAGATCGACATGCTGATGGACCGCAGGCCGGGCGAGCTTTCCGGCGGGCAGCAGCAGCGTGTGGCCATCGCCAGGGCTCTGGTAAAACGCCCGCGGGTATTGCTGCTGGATGAGCCGCTTTCCAACCTGGACGCGCGGCTGCGCCTGCAGACCCGGGAGGAGATCCGGCGGATCCAGCGGGAGACCGGTATCACGACCGTGTTTGTCACCCATGATCAGGAGGAGGCCATGAGCATATCGGACGAGATCGTGGTCATGCAGGCCGGTGTGATCCAGCAGACGGGCCGTCCGCAGGATGTATACGACGATCCGGCCAACCTGTTTGTTGCGAAGTTTCTGGGGACGCCTCCGGTCAATGTCTTTGACGGCGCCGTCCGTGATGGTATGCTGTGGATCGGACAGGACGCGGTGCTGCCGGTGAAGGGGCTGACTGACCGTCCTGTGATCGTGGGGATCCGTCCGGAGGGCTTTATCCTGCAGGAGGACGGGCCTTTGCACTGCAGTCTCAGAGCTGTGGAGGTCATGGGGAGGGACACCAGCGTGGTCTCCGTCCACGGTGCCTGTCAGGCTCCGCAGCTGCGCAGTATCATCAGTGCCGAAAGCCGTGTGGATACCTCCCGCGCCGAGGTACGCTTTGCGGTCAAACCCGCTAAAACCCTGCTGTTTGACTGTGAGACGCAGGTCCGACTGAGAGCGGAGCTGGGGTAAGAAAGGCGGTAACTGTTCAGTCAGCACCTCGCATTTACTGCAAGGTACTTGGAACAAAAGATGAACAGCCAGAGTCAGGCGCACTTCCAATGCGATGAAAGGAGCCTGCGCTACCCAAGGGACGCCTTCGGTGTGGCCTCGTAACTGTAAAGGAGCTTGTGACTGAACAGTTACGACTGTGCGAGTATAAACTGCTCTGGTATGCAAAGAGGTATTAAAATGTATAAAAATACGTGGAAAGCCTGGCTCTATCTTCTGCCGGCCCTGCTTTTCCTGGGCGTTTTCATGGTCTATCCGCTTTTTGATGTCCTGATCTATTCCTTTGAGGAGGGATACAATTCGGCATCCCAGACCTATTTCGGAACCGGGCTATACAACTATTCTTATGTCCTGCGGGATCCTTATTTCCTGCAGGCGCTGAAAAACACGTTTATCCTCGTGATCATCACCGTGCCGGTATCCACCGGACTGGCGCTGCTGATCTCGGTCGGCCTGACCTCCATCAAGCCGCTGAAGGAACTGTATCAGACGGTGTTTTTTCTCCCGTATGTGACGAACACACTGGCCGTGGGCCTGGTCTTTATGATCCTTTTCAAAAAGACCCCGTACACAGACGGTTTTGTCAATCAGATCATTCAGTTCTTTGGCGGAAGCAGCATAGATTTTATCGAAGGACCGTACTGGGCAAAGATGCTGGTGCTGTGCTGCTATACCGTCTGGGTGGTGCTGCCGTTCAAGATCCTGATCCTGACCAGCGCCCTGGCCGGCGTCAATCCGGATTATTACAAAGCGGCGAAGGTGGATGGGACCTCCCGGCTGCGGATCTTCATGAGGATCACCCTTCCCATGATCTCTCCGATGCTGTTCTATCTGATCATCACCGGCTTTATAGGCGCATTCAAGGCTTATTCGGATGTCGTGGCCATCTTTGGGACCAGCCTGAATGCAGCGGGGATGAACACGATCGTGGGCTATGTATATGATATGCTGTACGGAGACAGCGGAGGATATCCCTCCTATGCTTCCGCGGCGGCGCTGCTGCTGTTTGCCATTGTTCTGACCATTACCTGTGTCAATCTGCTGATCAGCCGAAAGAAGGTAATATATTCATAACTGTGAAGGCACTTGTGACAGAACAGTTATATATACTCGTGAGGTAAACTATGGATACGATGCGCTTGCAGGAAGAAAATTTTAAAGGCGTCCGTGCCCGTGCGCGGATCCGGACGGGAGTGACCTATTTCCTTCTGACTTTGTGGGCTGTGGTGGTTCTGTTTCCTTTTTACTGGATGATCCTGACCTCGCTAAAGAGCTACAGCTCCTACAATTCGGAGTATGTGCCGAAGCTTTATACATTGGCGCCGACCCTTCAGAATTATACGGATGCTTTCACAGCCGTTTCGCTGGGACGTTATTTTGTCAATACCCTGATCTTTACCGTCATTACCACGGCCCTGATGCTGATGGTGATCGTCTTTGCGGCATTTGCCTTCGCGAGGCTGCGGTTCCGGGGGAAAAACCTGCTTTTCACTTTGTTTCTGTCTCTGATGATGATCCCGAACGAACTGGTTATCATCACGAACTTTGTGACGATCACCGACTGGGGGCTGCGCAATACCTTCCTGGGTCTGATCCTGCCCTCGGTGACCTCTGTTTTTTATATATATCTCCTCAAGGAGAATTTTGAACAGATTCCGGAGGAGCTTTATAAAGCCGCCAAGGTTGACGGTACCAGTGACCTCAAATACCTTTTCCGGGTCATGATCCCGATCTGTCAGCCGACCATCGTCACCATCGTGATCCTCAAGGTTATTGAATGCTGGAATTCCTACGTATGGCCTCGCCTGATCACGGACGATGAAGCTTATTTTCTGGTGTCCAACGGCATTCAGGAGATCCGTGAAAACGGTTTCGGCCGTGAAAACATTCCGGCCATGATGGCTGCAGTGGTGGTCATTTCACTGCCGCTGATCGTTCTGTTCCTGATCTTCCATAAAAAGATCATGGCCGGTGTAGCGAGAGGGGGGACGAAGGGATGAAGAGAACCGGACTGCTGCTGGCCTGGGTGCTGATACCGGTCCTGCTGTTTGCCGGGTGTCACGGATCCAGGCAGACGACGGAGTTTAAGGTGCCTGAGGCCTTTGATACGTCAAAGCCGATCGAGCTTACATTCTGGGCCAAAAACGATACCAACAAAACGCAGACAAAGGTCTATGAGCGCGCGATCGCCGGTTTTGAAAGCCTGTATCCCAATGTCACCGTGAATCTGCGCCTGTACACGGATTATGGCAGGATCTATAACGACGTGATCACGAATATCGCCACTCGGACGACTCCGAATGTATGCATTACCTATCCGGATCACATCGCCACCTACCTGACCGGCAGCAATGTGGTGGTACCGCTGGATGCGCTGCTGGACGATGCCCGGTACGGTCTGGGCGGGAGCGAGGTGGGGTTTGACGCCCCCTCCCGGGCGCAGATGACGCCGGAATTTCTGGAGGAATGCCGGCTGGGTGAGCATTATTACGCGGTACCCTACATGCGCTCAACGGAGGCCTGCTACATCAATAAAACGTATGTGGAAAAGCTGGGGTATACCGTGCCGGATGTGCTGACCTGGGATTTTGTCTGGAAGGTGTCCGAGGCTGCCGCCAAAAAGGACGGCGATGGGGTCTTCGCGCTGAACGGGCAGAAGGTCATGATCCCCTTTATCTATAAATCGACGGACAATATGATGATCCAGATGCTGCGGCAGAAGGGGGCGGGCTATTCCACCGGGGACGGTGAGATCGAAATCTTCAACGACACGACCAGGGAGCTTTTGTACACTGTTGCGGAGCACGCGGGCACAGGCGCGTTTTCCACCTTCAAGATCTCCAGCTATCCGGCCAACTTCCTGAATGCCGGCCAATGTGTATTCGCCGTGGACTCCACGGCCGGCTCCACCTGGATGGGATCCCATGCGCCGCTTTCCGATATCAGTGCCGACAAGTTTGTGGAATTCGAGACGGCCGTGCGGCCGGTTCCCCAGTTTGATCCCGAGGATCCGCAGATGATTTCCCAGGGACCGTCCATCTGTATCTTTAATAAGGATGATCCGCAGGTGGTGCTCGCATCCTGGCTCTTTACCCAGTATCTGCTGACCAATGATGTGCAGATCGCTTACGCGCAGACCGAAGGGTATGTGCCCGTCACGCAGCTGGCCAGGGACAGTGAGGTTTACCAGGATTATCTGTCCCGTGCCGGGGAAGACAACAGCACATATTATGATGTGAAAATAGAGGCGACCCGTCTGCTGCTGGAGAACACGACGCATACCTTTGTCACGCCGGTATTCAGCGGATCGGCATCCCTGAGGGACGCTGCAGGCCAGATGATCGAGAATGTGACGAAATCTGTCCGCCGCCGGCAGACGGTGGACGATGCTTATATGGACGACCTCTTTGATCAGATGACAAGTCTGTACAGGCTCGATCAGCTGAGCGGAGAGAACGGGAACCGGGAGGATCTCGGACCGCTTCCCGCCGCGTCGAAAGCCCTGCTGATCACGCTGGCTGCGGTCTGGGTGCTGATGGGGGCAGGTGTGATTTTCAGGAAGCGAGGATGATGATGGGGCCAGGCCCTCCAAAAAATGTATTTGATTGTTTTCAAGAGTATAGTATAATATAGCGGTATATGCAGAGGCTCTAAATACGTGGAAGCAAAGCATCCCACGTATTAAGACCCTCTAGTATAAAACTGACCGCTTCGGCGGTCCCATTTCCAAAGGAGGATGAAAAAATGAAAAAACAGTTTTGCGTGATCGCTGCCGTCTGTGCGCTCGGCTGCCTTGCCGTGCCGGCTATGGCGGAGGAAAAGGCTGAGGGTGTCATGACCTTTGAGGAGTATCAGGCAGCTGACCTGGATACGGAGGTCACGGTCGAGACTTATGTTCAGGCAAAACAGTCCTGGTGGGAAGACACGGCGACCCTTTATACGCAGGATGAGGACGGCGCATACTTTATCTACAATGCAGCCTGCTCTGAAGAGGATTATGAGAAGCTGGTCGAAGGCCAGAAGATCAAGGTCACCGGCTATAAGTCCGAATGGGCCGGCGAGATCGAGATCGTGGATGCGACCATCGAGATCGAGGATGGAAATTTCATCGCCGAGGCTGTGGACGTGACGGATCTGCTCGGCAAGGATGAGATCGAAGAGCATATGAATCAGAAGGTCTCCTTCAAGGGCATGACGGTAGAGAAAGCCGGTCAGGACGACGACGGACAGGATGTTGCCTACCTTTACAATTATGACGGTTCCGGCGCAGACGGCGATGATCTGTATTTCAACGTCTCTCTGGACGGTCAGACATATACCTTTACGGTCGAGTCCTATCTTTGTGACAAGGACAGCGATGTGTACAAGGCTGTCAAAGAGCTCGCCATCGGCGACAAAGTGGATCTGGAGGGCTTCCTGTACTGGTATGAGGGCGTGAACCCGCACATTACCGCTGTGACAGCTGCCGAGTAAAACGCGGAAAATGATTCAGAGGTAACTGTGAAGGAACTTGTGACTGAACAGTTACATTCAGAGGTAACCTGTTCTGGTTACTGTTGCTGCAGGGGATGCTGTGCGGCGCTGAGTGGCGCTGTGCGGTGTCCCCTGTATTGGTATACTAGTGGGCCATCTCAATCATATTTAAACTTAAAGCACCATCTTGACTTCATATACTGCGTTGGGCTCAGTTGCCGTAGCCCGCTACAGCGCCTTCACCCGCCTTGCCTATGAAGCCAATCTGGCACTTTAAGTTTAAATCTGATTGAGACGGACCACTAGAGCGTCTTAATACGTGGAATTCCACGTATTTAGAGGCTCTGCATATACCGCGGTGACAAATTTCATTTTCCATTTAGTTGTTCCCGCGAGTATATAACTGATCCTGACCGGACAGTTACAACTGATCTGTCTATTCCCGTGAATATAAAAAGGATATGCTGAATGAACATACTGACACTTGAAAACATCGGAAAAACACAGGGAAACAAAATCCTTTTTGAAAATGTAAATACAGGGATCGATGAGCAGGACCGGATCGGCGTGATCGGGGTCAACGGGACCGGAAAGTCCACACTCCTTTCGATCATCGCCGGCGAAGCGGAGCCGGACACGGGAAGTGTGGTGACACGCAGTGGTCTGCGGATTTCCTTCCTCAGGCAGAACCCGGTCTTTGATCCGGACAGAAGTGTACTGGAAAATGTCGCGAATATCGTGCAGGGGCACGAGGCCCACTGGAACGTGGAGGGAGAAGCCCGGGCCATGCTGGAAAAGCTCGGGATCAGTGACCCGGACGGGCCGGTGGATGTTCTTTCCGGAGGCCAGCGCAAAAAGGCGGCTCTGGCAGCCGCGCTTCTGACACCCTGCGATCTGCTGATCCTGGACGAACCGACCAACCATCTGGATCATGACATGATCGAATGGCTCCAGAGCTGGCTGGAGAGCTATCCGCACGCGCTGCTGATGGTCACCCATGACCGGTATTTCCTGGATGAGGTGACAGGCGTGATCTGGGAGATCGACCGTCACAGTATTTACCGCTATGAAGGGAATTATGAAGCGTACCTGCAGAAAAAACAGGAGAGGCTTGATTTTGCCAAGGCGGCTGAGAGAAAGATGGCCGCTTTGTATAAGCAGGATCTCGCCTGGATGATGCGGGGCGCCAGGGCCCGTTCTACCAAGCAGAAAGCTCATATCCAGCGATTCGAAGCGCTCAGGGACAGGGAAAAGCTGATCGAGGAGCGAAATGTGGCCATTGCTTCTCTGCCGACCCGCATGGGCAACAAGACCATCGAGATGGAGAATGTCTCGAAAAGCTATGGCGATAAGCTCCTTTTCCGGGACTTCACATACAGCTTTATACGCACCGACAGGATCGGGATCATCGGCCCCAACGGATGCGGAAAGTCCACGCTGGTGAAAATGATCCTGGGACAGATCCCTGCGGATACCGGCCGGATCGACATCGGACAGACCATCGTATTCGGGTATTTCGGACAGGAAAATGAGGCGTTGGATGAATCCCTGCGGGTGATCGACTATGTCCGCGAAGGCGCGGAATTCATCCGTACGGAGGAGGGACTGGTCTCCGCATCGAACATGTGCGAGCGATTCCTTTTTGACAAGGATCAGCAGTATACACTCGTCAGCAAGCTCTCCGGAGGAGAAAAACGGCGGCTGTATCTGCTGCGCGTGCTCATGCAGGCGCCGAACGTCCTGATCCTGGACGAGCCGACCAATGACCTGGATATTCAGACCCTGCAGGTCCTGGAGGATTACCTGGATCATTTCGCAGGGATCATTGTTGCGGTCTCCCATGACCGGTATTTCCTGGACCGCGTGGTCACGCGTATTTTCAGCTTTGAAGGGGACGGGAAACTGACGCAGAGCGAAGGCGGGTATGAAGAGTATCTCGAACACCGCCGGGAACGGGTGGAGAACGCGAAAGCGGAGAAGGAAAGCACCCAGGCCGGGGACGGAGCCGTGAAAAAAGGACGAGGTGGAAAGCCCCGTCAGGAGAGAAAAAAGACCCGTCTGAGTTATACGGAACAGCGGGAATACGATACCCTGGAAGCGCGGGTGGACGAACTGACGAGACAGTCGGAGGAACTGCAAAGGCAGATGGACGAGGCGGCCACCAGTTATATGCGCCTGCAGGAGCTCAGCGAGCAGAAGGAGCAGGTGGACCAGGAGCTGGATGAGAGCATCCTGCGGTTTCTGGAGCTGCAGGAGATGGTGGAAGGGTTTGAAAGCTGAGGAATGAGTCAGGGGGACAGGTTCCTTGACTCATTTTAATGACGGACGCCGGGCTGTGCAGGACTATGAGGCGGGAAGCGCCGGATGTATCCCCCGGTGGGACCACGAAAAAATGCCCGAGCCCTTTCCGCTGGCTCTCTAAGAACGCGGGCTATTCGGCCATAGACGACA
>JAFWDX010000227.1 GCA_017515945.1 Blautia sp.
CCTCATCGCAAGGGGCTCGCGGCATTTTGGCATTGCACGGGGAGAGGCATATGGATCCCGTCCGGTCGGGGCACCCATCTCTTCCACGCCGACACCCCGCTCCCACCCGCCACCGTCCGTCAAGGATCCAACCCAGGCCAACTCACTTAAAGCACACTTTAAATGACTTGCTCAATGCCCTCTGTTATCGCTTGAAGCAGCCTTTATCCTATGCTATACTACCTCGGAAACAATCGGCTTTTTCAGTATTACCGGCAGAATGGAGCGGCTATGAAATTTACGGATGTATGGAAGATCTGCCCTGCACCTCACCTGGAGGCAGTGGTCAGGGGAGATACGTGGCGCATTACGGTCCTGACAGAAAACCTGGTGCGTCTGGAATATGAGAAGAACGGCGAATTCCGCGACGGAGCGACAAAGACCGTGATCAACAGGGAATTCCCGCAGGTTCCTTTTTCTGTAAAAAGAGAAAGTGGAAAGACAGTGATCGACACAGCCTCTCTGCGGCTGGAGTATGACGGCAAACCTTTCTCGTCAGAAGGATTGTCGGCAGTGCTGAAGGGACAGCTGCTCAACCATGCCAGCGTATGGCATTACGGGATCAACCGCATGAACCTGAAGGGCACGGCCCGCACGCTGGACGAAGCAGACGGTGCCATCGAGCTGGGCGACAGCCTGATGTCCCTGGAGGGGTTTGCCGTGCTGGATGACTCCGAAAGCATGGGAATGGACAGCGAAGGCAATCTGACACCGCCGGACGGGAAAGGGCTTGATCTCTATCTCTTTGCCTATGGCTGGAATTTCAAGGCCGCTTTGCGGGATTTCTTCCGCCTGTCCGGTAATACGCCGGCGGTTCCGCGTTATGCGCTGGGCAACTGGTGGAGCCGGTATTATTGCTATACAGAGGAGACCTATAAGGCCCTTATGAACAGATTTGCCTCTGAACAGGTGCCGCTGTCCGTGGCGGTGCTTGACATGAACTGGCATGTCACCGAGATCGACCCGAAGTATGGTTCCGGCTGGACAGGTTACACCTGGAATCCGGAGATGTTCCCGGATCCGGCGGCCATGCTGAAATGGCTTCATGACAGGCATCTGAAGGTGACTCTCAACGATCACCCTGCAGACGGCATCCGTGCCTGCGAGGATCTGTATCCCGCGATGGCAAAGGAGAGGGGGATCGATCCGGAGTCCGGTGATCCCGTCATGTTTGACGCGGCAAGCCCTGCGTTCCTGAAGGCTTATGAGAAGGTGGTTCTGGACACCTTTGAAAAAACAGGCGTCGATTTCTGGTGGATCGACTGGCAGCAGATCGGCGGCAGCAGCGTGGCCGGAATGGATCCGCTCTTTATCCTGAACCACACCCGCTGGATGTATGCGAACCGGAAGGGCGATGTAGGCATGACCTTCTCCCGGTATGGCGGTCCCGGCAGCCATCGTTATCCGGTGGGCTTCTCGGGAGACAGCTGCATTACCTGGGCCAGCCTGGCCTTCCAGCCTTATTTTACCGCCACCGCGGCCAACATCGGCTATGGCTGGTGGAGCCACGACATCGGCGGCCACATGCTGGGAATCCGTGATGAGGAGCTGGCTGTCCGCTGGCTGCAATTCGGAATCTTTTCGCCCATCATGCGCCTGCATTCGACCATGAGTGAATTCCTGAGCAAGGAGCCCTGGAGTTATTCCAAAGCGGTCTGCGGGATCATGGAGGATTACCTGCGCCTGCGCCACCGCCTGGTTCCGTGGCTTTATACAAAGGCGAACAAGGCGTACGAAGAGGGCGGCGTCATCCTTTATCCTGTCTATTATGACTGGACTTTGGGCTGGGAGCTGCGCAAGGTTCAGTACGACGAATACGTCTTTGGCGAAGACATGCTCGTCGTGCCGGTGGTGAAGCCGTCGGATCCCGATACAAAGCTGGGCGAAGCACAGGCCTGGCTGCCGGAAGGAGAATGGGTTGATTTCTTTTCCGGCAGACGGTATCAGGGCGGGCAGAGCATGAAAGTGTACCGCAAACTGGAGGAGATGCCGGTGTTCGTTCGCACTGGCACGGTCATCCCCATGGACGGTGCGGATGTTCTGGAAAACGGCTGCCCGCTGCCGACGGATCTGACGTTTCGCATTTTTGCCGGCGCCGATGGGTCCGGCGAGTTGCTGGAGGACAATGGCCACAGGCCGGGCAGCGAAGGGTACAGCAGATGTCTGACCCGTTGCACGGTTACAGGAAACGCGGCCACGTGCACTGCGGAGAATGGGAAGGCAGCGCAGGGACAGCTGAGAATGGATGCAGCTGCGGGGACAAATACGGCTGCGGCCGATGGGTCAAATGCGACTGAGATCATAGGGATGAATACGGTTGAGACCAACGGGACGACTGTGGCAGGGACCATTGGGATGAATGCGGCTGAGACCAACGGGACGAAAGACCCAGGTCTGAGGATCGTTCTCGAGGCCGCAGATGGAGATACGACACTGATTCCTGAAAATCGCGTGACCAGCCTGGAGATCGTCAACGTCGGAAACGTGCTTCCCGACGAAGCTACCTGCGGATACAAGGCTGCATATGACGAAGTACGCAGGACGCTGACTCTGACGCTCGATGCAAAGCCCGGTGAAGCAGTCTGCCTCACATGGAACCATTATCCCGAACCGGTATCGTATGACGTTGCAAAGCAGCTCTTTGATCTGCTGCTGCCGATCCGCATGGCCAACATGGACAAAGACCGCATGCTCAGAATAGCAAAGGAAGTTCATGATCCGGCACGCAGACTGGCTGCCTGGCTGAGCTTTAAGCTGCCGGAGGGACTGGCAGGGGCATTGGCTGAGATGGAAGCTGTTTATTAAGCGCGCAGGGCAACGACACGGAAAAACAGCAGAGAATCGTTTGCTGTGCGGTTAATCTGCTTCAAAAAAAAGAGAACTAATCATATGAGTGAAACTAAAATAAAAACAGATGAAAGCTCCCGTGAAAAAATACTTTTCACCTGCCTTTTCGGCAGCTACTGGGGTTTTTACGCCGCTTATCTGAATTACGCGGCGACCTTCTTCCTGGGTTCAGGCATCAGCAGCGGCAAGGTTTCCGCGCTGATTTCCGGGTACCTGCTGATGTCCTTTTTCGGAGCTTTTATCTGGGGGGAAATCAGTGATCATTTTCGTACCAACAAAAAGACGCTGCTGGTGCAGTCGGGACTCAGCATGCTGCTTTGCATCCTGATCTACTTCCTGGTTGGTAACCGGACCCTGCTCAGCGTGCTGTATCCCATGCTTGGCTTCGCCGTGATCCCGATCGGTGGGAATATCGATGCCTGGGCACTGAGAGCCTTAAAGAACAACCAGGCCGGATACGGGAAAATGCGCGCCACCGGTTCCTATGTGAATGCTGTCACCGCCCTGATATTCGGCTGGCTGATCCGCCGGTTGGGTTTTGTCGTGATGCTGCTCGGTGCTGTGCTCCTGTTATCCTTGCTGATCATCACGAGCCTGCGCATTGCAGAACCGCCTTACACCAGTTCGGAGGGAAAGAGCCGCATTTCCTTTAAAGACGTCGCCGCTCTGTTTTCCGCTCCCGAGTACAGGCGGATGATCCTGATCATTTTCCTGATCGGCATGGCCGTCATGCCGGCCAACAACCTCAAGATCGTGATCATCGAGAATGTGAACGGGGATGTGGGCAACCTGGGCATCGATGCCTTCGTCGGCGTCATGGTGCAGGCTCCGCTGATCGCTCTTACCGCAGGGATGAAATCGATTTCCATCAAGAGAAAGATGCTCTTTGCGGCCATCGGTCAGCTGGGCATGCTCACCTTTATCGCGCTGGCGCGCAATGTATGGATGATCTATATCGCTACCTGCTGCACAAACATCGGCTATGGCATCCTGCTGCCCACCATGCGCCAGAATGTGGAAACCTACGTAAAACCAGGCCTGCGCAATCTGGGCCATAATGTGGCCGACGCGGTGTATGCGAGCTTATCCGGCGTACTGAGCACCTCTCTGGCCGGGTATGGCTCCGAAAGGTTTGGCGTACGGACGATGATGGCGGCCTTTGCCATATTCATGCTGGTCCCGCTGGCAATGTGTGTGGCGGATGTGGTCAGAGAGCCACGGAGCCAGGTTTCCTGACTTATGAGTCAGAGGGACAGGTTCCTTGACTCATTTCAATGAAGTCTGACTATCCATGAGTCCACGGAAACAGGCTCTGCGATTAACCTGCTGGTGAGCCGCTGTGGAAGATGAGTCAGGGGGACAGGTCCCGTGACTCATTTCAATGGGGTCTGTCCCTCCAAACAAACAGTGAAGAGAGTATGAATAAACTGAGAACCTCTGATTCGCAGTTTGTTCATGCGCTGCTTACAGTTTGTCTGGAGGGCCAGACCCCATATATACGCACGAACGAAATTGACTGCCGGCTTTAATTATCAGCCGCGGTATATGCAGTTACACTAAACTCCCGCCTGCGGCAGTCACTAAGTGTAACTGATATAATTGCCGGAATGTGAGTCACAGGGCCAGGTTCCTATGACTCACCTGAAAGAGAGAACATAACAGGAATAAACGGGGGGCAGCCTTAGTTTATTGTGGGTGAAAGAACATGTCATTGGAAAAAGCCAGAGCTTATTTAAAATCCAAAGGTTTTGAGGACAGGATCATCATTCCTGAACACAGCAGCGCCACCGTCGCAGAGGCAGCGGAGGCCCTGGGCTGTGAACCGGGAATGATCGCAAAGTCATTGTCATTTCTCCAGGGTGAGAAGCCTGTACTGATCCTTGCAGAAGGAATGGCCAGGATTGATAACAAAAAGTATAAAGAAAGATTTGCCTGCAAAGCGAAAATGATACCGGCGGAGCAGGTCGGGGAACTTATTGGACATGATACCGGCGGTGTCTGTCCTTTTGGGGTAAACGAAGGTGTAGAAATCTATCTGGACGAGAGTCTGAAACAGCATGATGTTGTATACCCGGCAGCCGGAACAGACCATAGTGCTGTAAAACTGACCATTCCGGAACTTGAACTGGCCTGCGACGGCCCGGAATGGGTTGACGTATGCAAATGAGTCAACCTGTTCCCTTGACTCACTTGCGACGTGCCGAAATGAGTTGACGTATGCAAATGAGTCAAGGGACCTGTCCCCGTGACTCATCCGACGTGCCGGAATGAGTTGACGTATGCAAATGAGTCAGGGAACCTGTCCCCGTGACTCATGTGGGTCAACAGGCCCCTGTCTCCTTTCTTAACGAGGATCGATCGTATGGAAAATATGAAAAAAGAAAATCCGGACAATACAGAGTGGATGTTTGTCCATGCGCCGGCGGGCAGAACTTATATGCGTTTTGCCCTACCTGTAATCATGGGCATGGTCATCACGCTGATCTACAATGTAGTGGATACCTATTTTATCACCTTGACGGGTAATACGGAGCTGATCGCCGGTGTTTCTCTTGTGGCGCCGGTTTTTTCTCTGATGATTGCCTTCGGGGATATCTGGGGATTGGGTGGAAGTTCGCTGATCTCCAGGCTCCTGGGCAGGGGAGAAGAGGAAAAGGCCCGGTCCGTATCCGCCTTTTGTTTTTGGGCGGCGATCGGCTGGGGACTGCTCGTGACTGTGGTGATGCTGGCTTTCAGGACTCCGGTGCTGAGGATGCTGGGAGCCCGGGAGGGGACATTTGCCTATGCATCGGCCTACTATACATGGATCGTGGCAGGGGCCGCCGCGATCATTTTTTCCCTCGCACCGAATAATATTCTGCGGACAGAAGGAATGGCGGCTTATGCCATGACTGGTTCCATCATCGGATCCGTGCTGAATATGATCCTGGATCCGATCTTTATTTTCGC
>JAFWDX010000228.1 GCA_017515945.1 Blautia sp.
AGAAATTCATGTTTCATGTTTAATTTCCTCCTTCGGTAATCTTCCGGAGGGTGATACCAGAGGGTCTTGATACGTGAAATGCTGTACGGCAGGCATCCCTTTGGGGCGTATATGGGAAACGATGCAGGGGATCCACAGGGGACCCTGGGATGCACCTGCGGGCACCCTGGTTGTACCTGTGGGCACTCTGGATGCACATGTGGCACCCTCTGAATGCACATGTGAGCACCCTGGATACACCTGTGGGGCACCTTAGACACTCCTGTGGGGCACCTTAGATACTCCTGTGAGGCACCTTAGATACTCCTGTGGGGCACCTTAGATACTCCTGTGGGGCAACCTGAATGCGCCTGTGGGCACCTTAGATATACTCCTGTGGGGCACCTTAGATACTCCTGTGGGGCACCTTAAATATTCCTGCGGGCACCCTGGATGCGCCTGTGGGCATCCTGTCGTGCACCTTTCATGCACCCTGTGTATCTCCTGCAGTGTTTCCCTCCATATTTTATGTCAGATCCCCAGATAAGCTTTCTTCACATGCTCATTGACCTGCAGCTCGGTCGAGGTCCCCTCCAGGGCGATCCTCCCGTTCTCGATGACATATCCCCGGTCGGCGCAGGCCAGCGCCTTCGTAATATCCTGCTCCACCAACAGTACGGACAGTCCGTCCTCCCGGGCCATTGCCTTGGCGACGTCCAGGATATTGTCCACGATATTGGGCGCCAGTCCCAGCGACGGCTCATCCAGGATCAGCAACTTCGGCATGCCGATCAGCGCCCTGGCAACCGCCACCATCTGCTGCTCGCCGCCGGACAGAGTGCCGGCGGCCTGCTTTGCCCGTTCCTTGAGCCTGGGGAACCACTGATAAGCCTTTTCAAGATTTTCGTTGAAATGCTTCTTGGTCTCTTTGTTAAAGGCGCCCATTTCCAGGTTCTCCAGAACCGTCATTTCCGTAAAGAGCTGACGGCCCTCGGGCACCTGCACGATCCCATGATCGAGGATGAATCTGGGGCTTTTTCTGGCAAGCTCTGTGCCGTCAAAGTCGACGGAGCCTTTCGCCGCTTTGAGAATACCGGTGATGGTCCGGACCATCGTGGTCTTGCCGGCACCGTTGGAGCCGAGGATCGCAACGATCTCCCCGTCCTTTACCTCAAATGAAATGTCCCAGAGAATATTGACGGCCCCGTAGCCCGCCTGAAGTCCGTTTACTTTAAGCATGGCTGCCCTCCTTTTTGCCGAGATAGACCTCCATGACATTGGGGTCGTTCATGACAACCGACGGCGTGCCCTCCGCGATCTTTTCTCCGTGATGGAGGACGATGACCTCCTCGCAGAGACTCACGACGGCCTGCATGATATGTTCGATCAGGAAAATGGTCACGCCCGACTCATTGATCCGGCGGATCAGCCGGATGGCCTCCTCCGTCTCCGCGGGATTGAGCCCGGCCATGTTTTCATCCAGGAAAAGCAGCTCCGGCTTCGTGCCCAGCGCCCTGGCCATCTCCAGCCGTTTCTGGTCAGGTGTGCCCATGTCCTTGGCCAGGACATGGCGTTTATCATACAGTCCAGTAAACTCGAGGAGCTCGAGCGCACGCTCCTTGGCGTCCCGCTCATTCCGGGCCGGATCGTGCCCGAAGTAGGTGGAGGCCGCCACGTTTTCCAGCACGCTCAGATTCTTGAGCGGCTTCATGATCTGGAAGGTCCGGGCGATCTTCATTTTTGTATATTCGTAGGCCTTTTTGTTTGTGATATCCTTGCCGCGGAAGAAGATCTGCCCCTCCGTCGGCGGATAATACCCGCAGATCATATTAAAGGTCGTGGATTTGCCGGCGCCGTTCGGTCCGATCATGCCGGTGATCCCGCCCTCGCGGATCGAAAAGGAGACATCCTTGACGGCAGTAAGACCCTTGAATCTCTTTGTGATGTGCTTTACTTCAATGATCGGCGTATCAGCCATCGTCAGGCCTCCTTTCTGCCATGGGAAACGGAAAACTCCACCTCCTCCAGGATCTCCACGGAGGGTTTTCTCAGAATTTTCGTATCGATAAAGGTCTTGACCCTGCTGTGCATATACCATCCGAGAATACCGGAGGGCCGAAACCGGATGACGATCAGCAGCACGATCGCGTACAGCAGCATATTGATGCCGGGAAGCATGGCGCTGTACTTCGCGCGCAGGAATTCGGACAGCGGGATCATCAGCAGGCCGCCCACCAGCGGTCCTTCCACATAGGCGGCGCCTCCGACGACGGCCGGCAGAACGGACTCTGTGGATTTCGCCTGGATCATCAGCTCAGGATCGATGTAGCGGATGTAGCACGCATAATAGAAGCCCACCAGCGCCGCCACCATGGCGGAAACGACGACGGCCATGATCTTGTAGCGGGTCGGGTTGATGCCCATGGCGGCCGCGGCGTCCTCATCCTCACGGATCGTGCGCAGTGCATAACCCATGCGTGAGCGCTCGATTTTTTTCATGAGCAGGTAGATCAGGATCACCATGACCAGCCCCACATAATAATAGGGAACCTTGCTGCCAAAGCGGAAGTCCAGCCAGGAGTCCTTGCCGAAGGGAAGGCCGATCCCGCTGGCCCTGCCGAAGAAGCTGGAATTGATGATGAACTGCCTCAGCGCCTCGCCAAACGCGATGGAGACCAGGGTGAAATAAGGCCCTCTCAATATAAAGCAGGGATAAAAGATCACGCCCGCAACCAGGCCGACGACGATCATGCCGAAGATGGCCGCCACCCAGGGATTGGCCCCGGTGTTGGTGATCAGCAGGCAGCTGGCGTAAGCGCCCAGACCCATGTAGGCGGCGTGTCCCAGGGAATTCTGCCCGGTCATGCCTCCGAGGAGGTTCCAGGCCATGGACAGCGTGGAAATATAAAACACCAGCACAAAAATATTCAGGATATACGGGGATTTGACAAATACCGGTATGATCAGGAACACAAGGAGAATGAGCCCGATGACGATACCGACATTACGGTGGTACGCGCGTACCGCTTTCTTTTTTTCGTCCATTCTCATTTCCTCCGAATCACGATCAGCTGGCGCACAACCAGGATCACAATAAATGTTACAAACACGATCAGGTCACTGTAAGACGGGCTGACGAACAGGGCGACCATGGTCTCCAGCAGCCCCAGGAAAATACCCGCGAAGAACGCGCCCGGGATCGATCCTAGTCCGCCGACCACGACCACGATCAGGGCGCGGAAGCCAAAGCTCGCTCCGGCCGTCGGGAAGATCGTATAAAAGCCCGTCAGCAGCGCGCCGGCAACGCCTGCCAACGCCACGCCCAGGCCATAGGTCAGGACATAGATCCGCTTCGTATTGATACCGACGACCTCGGCGCCGACAGGATTCTGCGAGACCGCGCGGATCTGTTTTCCCACCGTGGAATACTTCAGGAAAACGAACAGCGCGACGGACACCACCAGCAGCACGCCAAAGCTGATCAGCCTGGGCAGCGCCATGGTCACAGGCCCCATATTGATATAAGTCATGGAGTAACTCGTCGAGATGGTCCGGTACTCAGACCCGAACAGGACCAGCGCTCCGTTTGAGAGCAGCAGGCCCAGGCCCACCGTCAGGAACAGCAGATTTGTAAAGCTCTTTGTCTCCAGAGCCGGCGTGATCAGTGTGAACTGGATCACCGCGCCCAGGAAAAACATGATCACGGCCACGATCGGCACGCAAGCGTACGGATCCAGGCCGAAATTCTGATGCAGCAGCCATGTCAGATACATGCCCACCATCAGCATCTCGCCATGGCAGAAATTGACGATCTTCATCGCGCCGAAGATGACATTCTGCCCCATTCCCATGAGTGAATAAAAGCCTCCCATCAAAAGGCCATTCACACATGCCTGCAAAAAGGTGCTCAATGCTCATTCCCTCCTGTTGAATTTTTTTGTTGGTTTTGTATATTTATTATAAAAAGAAGTGTATAAAAATTCAAGAGAAAGTTACAAGTGGAATGAGTCAGGGGAACAGGTCCCTTGACTCACCAAGTGAGTCAAAGAACCTGTCCCCCTGGCTCTTATTCTCCGGCAGCTGCGCTTCGATCTTTTCATCATATGCGTTTGTGGCTTCAAATGAGTCAAGGGGACAGGTTCCCTGACTCATCCAGCCTTCCATTCTCAATATGCAGCCGATAATCACAGATTTCC
>JAFWDX010000229.1 GCA_017515945.1 Blautia sp.
AGAGTCCCGTCGATATCACTGCCGACTAATCGTATCATGTTTTTCATCCTTTCCGGGCTGACAGATTGTATGTGCAAGGTATTGTATCAAAACCCATATAAGATTGTCAAATCAGGCAGTGTGAGGGGCACAGACGGGGTTCGACCCTCATACAGACGGGGTCAGGCCCTCCTGACCCAATTTACCTTCCGTATTGACATCTACGGAGCTCTGTCATATGCTGTTAATACATAAGAAAAAACAGGTAACTGTCGTTACAGCTTCAGGAAAGGAGAGAGGAGATATAATATATGAAAAAATACCGATTACTGACTGTCATGGCGGCTGTGATCGCACTAATGATCCCCGCCTCTGTCAACGCAATGGACGGAGCATCCTCCGCCTGTTTTGGCGACCTGCTCACGCATCTGGTAAACGCCTATGAAACCGATTCATCATATGACCAGTACATTCAGGCAGAGCTTGATGAGATCAAATCTCTCAGTGACGAGGATTATGCTCTGGCGGAAGCTGTCGCCGATAACTGGCGGGAGGTTTTCCTTGATCCGGATTACCGGCTTTACCTGTATGAGGGTGAGGATGTTGCTGCAGAGATGGCGGATGCCGGGATCCCTGACGATCATCCCCATGCCATCGTAGTCCTGGGTTATGAACTGCGTGACGGTGAGATGCAGGAAGAGCTGAAGGAACGGTGCGAAGCGGCGGCAGCACTTGCAAAGGCATTCCCCGAGACGATCCTGGTTTGTTCAGGCGGAGCGACGGGGGAAAACAATACTGCAGGAAATACCGAGGCGGGTCTCATGAAGGCTTACCTTACTGAAAACTGTGGGATAGACGATGCCCGTATCTTTACAGATGAGCAGGCGATGACCACGGCTGAGAATGCCATGAATACCTTCAGTATCCTGGAGGAAAACAATTTACACACGATGACTCTTGTCACATCCACCTACCATATGCGGTGGGCGCAGGCCGTTTACAATTGCGCGGCTCTTGTCTACCATATGCAGCATGGATATGACATTGAAAGCGTGGCGAATTATTGTTTTGAAACCAGTCCGAGTAAAGAGATGTACAGGATGGGCGACCGTATTGCCGCTTTTCAGATCGCCGGGATTTTAGGACTTCCGGATCATGTCATCCATACATTGCCTTCGTTTCACCGGGAGGACAAAGAACTCTCCACGACAGAATACGGCATTTCTTTTGTCCAGCCGGATTATGGTACGATCTCTGCAGACAAAGACAGTGCCCTTTACGGGGAACGTGTTACGGTCAGCCTGGATCTGGACAGAAAGCATCAGGCTGTCAGCGTGAAATATAATGACCGTGAAGCGTTCAGGAACTGTGACGGGACCTTTTCCTTCCTGATGCCGGATGCGGATGCGCTTATCACGGTGGAGCTGGAGGACTGTGATCCGGCCGATACCGCGACGGATTTCGGTGTTGCACGGAAAATGCCGGTTCCCTTTGGCACAGCCTCAGCGTCTTCGGCTTATTTCATATATCCCTGTGCGGAACGCCTTTCCGCCCTTCCGTGGGACCTGCTGCAGCTGGTACCTGAGGAAGGCTATAACTGGGAATATGATTATGTGGCGGACAAACCTGCCTGGAAGCTGACGTTGATGGATTATGCGAATATTTATTCGTTTATCCACGATCATACCCTTGATCCGGAAGAGGTCCACAAAGTTCTCTCTGATGCGGATAAAATGGTCCATCGCAAAGCATTCACAGATGAAGAGATCGATCTGCTCCTCGGGGATGACGAAGAGGCTGTCATGGAGTATTTTGCCTCAGACAGCACGATCGTGATCGGAAACAAGGGATACAGCGCCGGCTGGATGTACAATCACACTATCGAAGAATATGAAGCAGAGGGCATTACGCCGGAGATGGTCCAGGCAGTGCTGCCGTATTACTATAACCCGCTTTATGTTCAGGAAGCCGCCGACGCCTTTTCCAGAAAGCTGTTCCGTTTTACATCCGTCCTTGCGCCGACAAAATGTGAACAATGGAAAGCCGGCGATGCCAACCTGGATGATGCCGTCAATGTGAAGGATGTGGTTCTGCTCCAGAAGTATCTGGACGAGATCAGCAGGATGGATTTCGAACAATGGGCTTCCGCCGAGATGACGGGTGACAGCATTGTGGATGAAGCGGACATGGAGATCCTGCTGAGAAAAATCCTGGTCGGCAAGGAAGATGAACCCACAGTTTTGCTGGACGTAATGGAGTACTGCCAGTATCCGGATTATCCGACAGGATGTGAAAGCGTTTCCCTGTTCATGCTGCTGAAGTACTATGGCCTGAAAGTAACGGTGGACGAGATCTATGACCTCCTCCCGATGGGCCAGCAGCCTTACGATGACGAAAAAGGCGTACGTCATGGTGCAAATCCGGAGCGTGAATTCGTAGGAGATCCAAGGAGTGACTATTCCTATGGCGTATTCCATGAACCGATCGCGAAGGTGGCAGAACACTTTAAGCCGGGCGTAAAAGCTCAGGAGGGGGCGACGATCGATGACATCAAGGCCATCCTCGACACAGGAAATCCTGTTCTGGCCTGGTATGTGTCTCAGCCGATGCGTGATATCATGTACCGGTGGAGATGGCTTGACGAGAGGAATGAGACTGTTTACTGGCCGGGAGGCGAACACGCTGTCGTCATCTGCGGGTATGATGATGATGCGCTGATCTACCGTGATCCCAATGCAGGGACAACCGTCGTGATCGATTACGAAACATTCGAGAAGAGCTTTAATGAGCTGAACGGAAGAATTGTTTATTATACCGGTGAATGAATCA
>JAFWDX010000230.1 GCA_017515945.1 Blautia sp.
AGGTTTTCCGGCTGGTCAACAATTACCTGGATCCGGGCGGCATTTTTATTTTTGACATGAATACGCCCTATAAGTATGCGGAACTCATGGGAGATGCCGTCATCGCGGAGAACCGGGAGGATTCCAGCTTTATCTGGGAGAATGACTATGACCCGGAGACCGGGATCAATGAATATGCGCTGACGCTGTTTCTCAGACGAGACGATAGCCTGTACGAAAAGGAGGAGGAGCTGCATACGCAGCGCGCCTGGTCTGAACAGACCGTCAGGCGTCTGCTTGAGGAGGCCGGCATGAAGGTCCTCGCAGTTACGGATGCGTATACCGATAAGCCGGTCCGGGCAGACTCCCAGAGACTGACATATATGGTTATGGAGCAAGGTAAACATATATGAAGGTCAGCTGCACAGAGCGGTTCCACACAGACCGGTTTACACACAGAACCATCTCTTGTGCGGTAACCGTCGTGTGTGATGAAGGAGAGTGACTTTTCAGTCAGCACCTCGCATTTACTGCGACACCGCAGGCGTGCCTTGGCAGGTGCGTGGAACAAAAGATCAACAGCCGAGGCCAGGCGCACTTTCAATGCGACGAAAGGAGCCTGCGCCTCCCAAGGGACGCCTTCGGTGTGGCCTTGTAACTGTGAAGAAGCTTGTGACTGAACAGTTACTAAGGAGATAAAAAATGACAGATATAAATAAAGAAGCATCCGGAAGTCCGGATGGCGCAGATTACATCATCCGCGGCATGGCAGCAGGTGAACAGCTGCGCGTTTTCGCGGCGCGAACCACGGTCCTGGCCGAGGAGGCCCGGCGCAGGCACAATACCAGCCCCGTCGCCACGGCAGCCCTGGGCCGCCTGCTGACCGGAGGCGCGATGATGGGCAGCATGATGAAGGGAGAGAAGGATATCCTTACCCTCCAGATCAAAGGGGACGGACCGCTGCGGGGAATCACTGTCACGGCGGATTCCCACGGAAATGTAAAGGGCTATGTGGACAATCCCGAGGTCCTGATCCATGCCCGGGCTGACGGCAAGCTGGATGTGGGCGGCGCTGTCGGGGAGGGCATCCTGAATGTGATCAAGGATCTGGGCCTGAAGGAACCTTATTCCGGCCAGGTGGTCCTGCAGACCGGCGAGATCGCCGAGGATCTGACCTATTACTTTGCCACCAGCGAGCAGGTTCCTTCCGCAGTCGGGCTGGGCGTGCTGATGAACAAAGACAATACTGTCCGGCAGGCCGGCGGCTTTATCGTCCAGGTCATGCCCTTTGCCGAGGATAAGGTGATCTCACAGCTGGAAGCAAACATCGCCGGCCTTTCGTCCGTCACTTCCCTGCTGGAAGAAGGCGGTACACCTGAATATATTCTCGAAAGGGTGCTGACGGGTTTTGACTGGGAGATCACGGAGCGGACGGACACCCGTTTTTACTGCAACTGTTCCAAAGAGCGGGTGGAAAAAGCGCTGATCAGCATCGGCGCGAAGGAGCTCAATGAGATGATCCAGGAAGGAAAGACCGTGGAACTCAAATGCCATTTCTGTGACAGCACCTATCCCATTACGGTGGAGGAGCTCAAGGAGATCCTGCGCAGGGCCAGACACAGGAATGCGTAAGGAGTCAGCGAGGATGACTCCTGAGGTTGACAAGGAGACGAAAATGAAGAACGGATTTATCAGAGTCGCCGCTGCGACCCCGACAGTGACGGTGGCCGACTGTCAGGCCAACGGGAAGCAGATCCTGCATCTGATCAGAGAGATGGAGAAAAAACAGGCAAAGATCATGGTCTTCCCGGAGCTTTGCATCACAGGGTATACCTGCGGAGATCTCTTCTGGCAGAGACGCCTGCTGGATGAGGCCTGGTTTACGCTGCTGGATCTTGCAAAAAAGACGCATAACGTGGACGCGCTGATCTTTGTGGGGCTGCCGGTGCGGGCGGCCGGCAAGCTCTTCAACGCGGCCGCCGTGCTTTCCCACGGAGAGATCCTGGGAATCATACCCAAGACGCATCTGCCGAATTATAATGAATTTTATGAACAGCGGCATTTTTCCTCCGGTGCCGAACTGGATGAAGAGATCTGGGGACCGGAGGATGAGATCCCCATGAGCAGAAATTTGATCTTCAGATGCTCCGAAATGCCGGAACTGGCGGTGGGCGCGGAGATCTGTGAGGACCTTTGGGTGCCGCAGCCCCCGAGTGTGGAGCTGGCACTGGCGGGTGCCAATGTGATCGTCAACCTTTCAGCCAGCGATGAGATGGTCGGAAAGGACGCGTACCGGAAAAATCTGGTGACCGGCCAGTCCGCACGGCTTGTGTGCGCATACATTTATGCCACAGCCGGGGAAGGTGAGTCCAGCCAGGATCTGGTCTTTGGCGGTCAGAACATGATCGCGGAGAACGGGATCCTGCTCAAAGAGGGGAGACGCTTCACAAATGAGACGGTGTATGCTGAGATCGATATCCAGCGGCTGAATGACGAGAGAAGACGGCTGACCACATGGCCCTCCTCCGGGGACAGCTTTTGCCGGGAGATCTGGTTTTCACTGCGTACCCAGGAGACAAAGCTGACACGCTCCTTCAGCCCTGCGCCATTTGTGCCTGAGGATCCGGCTCACAGGGCACAGCGGTGTGAGGAGATCCTGAATATCCAGGCCATGGGGCTGAAAAAGCGTCTGACGCACCTGAAAAGCGAAAAGACCATCGTGGGTCTGTCCGGCGGACTGGATTCCACGCTTGCCCTGCTGGTCATGGCACGGACTGCGGACCTGATGGGCATATCCAGGGACAACCTGACCTGCGTGACCATGCCCTGCTTCGGCACGACCGACCGTACATACAACAATGCATGTGAGCTGAGCCGACGGATCGGCGCCAGGCTGAAGGAGATTCCGATCGCGCAGGCTGTCGAACAGCATTTCCGGGACATCGGACACGATGCCTCAGTTCATGACGTGACCTACGAAAACGCCCAGGCCAGGGAGCGCACCCAGGTGCTCATGGATCTGGCCAATCAGGAAAACGCGCTGCTGGTCGGTACAGGAGATCTTTCGGAGCTGGCTCTGGGATGGGCAACCTACAACGGGGATCATATGTCCATGTACGGGGTCAATGCCTCTGTTCCCAAAACACTGGTCCGCCATCTGGTACAGTATGCGGCGGATACGGCGGAGGATGAGGCGCTGAGCTCGATCCTGTACGATATCCTGGACACACCTGTCAGCCCCGAGCTGCTTCCCCCAAAGGACGGCCAGATCGCCCAGAAGACCGAGGACCTGGTAGGTCCCTATGAGCTGCACGATTTCTTCCTGTATTATATGCTCCGGGCCGGCTTTGAGCCGGAAAAGATCTACCGCATCGCGGTCAGCACCTTCCGGGACAGCTACGATGAAGAGACGATCCTGAAATGGCTCCGGACTTTTTGCCGGCGCTTCTTTGCCCAGCAGTTCAAGCGTTCCTGCCTGCCCGACGGGCCGAAGGTGGGCAGTGTCGCTCTGTCTCCCAGGGGAGACTGGCGCATGCCCAGCGACGCAAGCGCCGCCGCGTGGATGAAGCAGCTTGACCTGATCGAAGCCAAACTGAAGCAGATCTGAAATGAATCAGGGGGTCAGGTTCGGCGAGTCAGGGGGACA
>JAFWDX010000231.1 GCA_017515945.1 Blautia sp.
GATTATCACCAGCATCCGCTCAAATGGGACGACTCCCGTTACATCCACCGCGGAAATTTCCGTTGGAACGAAGCGGACGTGCGCGGCGATGCCTCGACCAGACAGGGCCGAATCTTCCAGGCTCTCCGGACGCTCGAGCAGATCAGGGCTTCCCATCAGGTGTTCGACAACGAAGCGGATGCCTGGATCGTGGAGACGTACAACGACCATGTGCTGGGGATCGGGCGATATTACAACGGCGAAAAGCTAATCGCCCTGTTTAATTTCAGCGAGACAGACCAGACGGCCTGGATCGATGATGATCCGGATTATGTCGATCTGATCACAGGGCAGCCGCGGGAGGCTAAATCCGTCGGGATACCGGCATTTGACTTTGTATGGCTTTACAAGGTCTTCCCCATCGCGGATCCCCGGTCTGCCAGAGATAAAAAAGCCGCATAACAAAAGAATGCAGGAGCCACACACCACACAGGGGACGGTTCTCTGTGTGGTACGGTACCACACAGGAAACTGTCCCCTGTACTGATGCAGGGTTGTGAAGTAATTTCATAACTGTTCAGTCAGCGCCTCGCATTTGCTGCGATGTGCCTAAGAGTCACGGGGACAGGCGCAGGCTCCTTTCGTCGCATTTGAAGTGCGCCTGGCCTTGGCTATTGAACTTTTGTTCCACGCACCTCGGAGTAAATGCGAGGTGCTGACTGAACAGTTACCACAAATCATAATATTTTCCTGTAATGATCAATTAAGGAGGAACTGCCAAATGTATGATGCAGTGATCATCGGAGCCGGCGTGACCGGCTGTGCGACAGCCCGCTTTCTTTCTGCCTGGCAGGGCTCGTTCTGTGTCATGGAGCGGTCGGAGGATGTCTGCAGCGGCACCTCCAAAGCCAACTCCGCCATCATCCATGCCGGCTATGACGCCGCCCATGGATCGCTCATGGCAAAATACAACCTGCTCGGCAACCAGATGTATCCGGAGCTTTCAAAGGAGCTGGACTTTTCTTATAAGAACAACGGCTCCCTCGTCCTCGCCCTCAGTGAGGAGGACATCCCCAAGCTTGAAAAGCTAAAGGAAAACGGGATCAAAAACGGAGTTAAGTATCTGGAGATCGTCGGCAGAGACAGGCTCAAAGAGCTTGAGCCCAGCGTAGGCCATGTGCCTGTGGCCGCTCTTTACGCCCCGACGGCCGGTATCGTCTGTCCGTTCGGTGCCACCATCGCCTTTGCGGAGAACGCGTACACGAACGGCGTCGAGTTCCGCTTTAACACAGAGGTAAAGGGTGTGACGCCCGCACAGACCGAAGACGGAGAGCCCTGCTGGATCATCCAGACCGCGCACGGTTCCGTCCGTACCCGGGCGGTCATCAATGCCGCCGGTCTGTATTCCGACATCATCCACAACATGGTCTCCGCGGACAAGATCCATATCACGCCCCGCAGAGGCGACTATCTCCTGCTGGACCGCCGCACAGGCGGATATGTAAAGCATACGGTATTCCAGGTGCCGGGCAAATATGGCAAAGGAGTCCTGGTCAGCCCTACCGTCCACGGCAATACGATCATCGGCCCGACCGCCGAGGATATCGACGACAAAGAAGGCGTCGATACCACCTCCGAGGGCTTTGACGACCTGATGGAAAAAGCGGGCCTTGCCTTTGACGATCTGCCGCTGCGGGATGTCATCACCAGCTTTGCCGGTCTGCGCGCCCATGAGTCACGGCACGATTTCATTCTCGGAGAGGTAAAGGATGCGCCGCGCTTCTTTGACTGCGCAGGCATCGAATCCCCCGGTCTGACGGCCGCTCCTGCCATCGGCAAAGAGCTGGCAGCGGAGGTCGCACAGAGTCTGGGCCTGAAGGAGAATCCTTCCTTTGTCGGCACCCGTAAGGGGATCCTGGATCCCAAGTCCCTGGAGCTGGAGCATCTGGCATCCCTCATCAGGGAAAAACCGGAGTATGGGCGTATCGTCTGCCGCTGTGAACAGATCAGCGAAGGCGAGATCCTGGACGCCATCCGCCGTCCGTTGGGAGCCAAAAGTCTGGACGGCGTCAAACGCCGTGTCAGAGCCGGAATGGGCCGCTGCCAGTCAGGCTTCTGCTCACCCAGGATCATGGATATCCTGGCCGAAGAGCTGGACATGGACGTCGCCGATGTCACCAAGTCCGGCGGGCACTCACAGGTCATCGTGGGCCTGGTAAAAGACCGGGTATAAAGGAGGACGGATATGGAAAGCACACTTTACAATCTGATCATCATCGGCGGCGGCCCCGCCGGCCTGGCTGCCGCCGTAGACGCTTATGATGCCGGCGAGCGCAGCATCCTGATCCTTGAGCGGGACACAAGGCTTGGAGGGATCCTCAATCAATGTATCCACAACGGCTTCGGCCTGCATACGTTTCAGGAAGAGCTGACCGGCCCCGAATACGCCCAACGTTTTATTGACCAGGTAACCGAACGCGGGATTGCCTTTAAACTGGATACCATGGTATTGTCCATCTCGCAGGCGGAGGACGGAGCCAAGGAGATCGCCGCCGTCAATGAACAGGACGGTCTGCTCCTGCTGCGCGCCAAAGCGCTTGTGCTCGCCATGGGCTGCCGTGAGCGCAGCCGCGGCGCACTCAATATCCCGGGCTTCCGTCCGGCAGGCATCTTTTCCGCAGGCACTGCCCAGCGTCTGGTCAACATCGAGGGTTACCTGCCCGGACGCCGTGTGGTCATCCTGGGCTCCGGCGATATCGGCCTGATCATGGCCCGCCGCATGACCCTCGAGGGCGCAAAGGTTCTCGTCTGCGCCGAACTGATGCCCTACTCAGGAGGCCTGAAACGAAATATCGTCCAGTGCCTGGATGATTTTAACATTCCTCTCAAGCTCTCTCACACCGTTGTCCGGATCGAGGGCAAAGAACGGGTAGAGGGCGTCGTCATCGCCCAGGTCGGCCCCGACCGAAAGCCCATCCCCGGCACCGAAGAGCACTATGCCTGTGACACCCTGCTGCTGTCCGTCGGCCTGCTGCCCGAGAATGAGCTGACCATCGGCCTCGGTGCAGAGATCAACCGGATCACCGGCGGTCCCGTCGTCAACGAGTCCCTTGAGACATCGGTTCCCGGTGTCTTCGCCGCCGGAAACGTCCTGCATGTACATGACCTCGTGGATTATGTCAGCGAAGAAGCCGGCCTCGCCGGAGAATGCGCAGCCGCCTACATACAGGCATGTGGAGAGAACATGTGCGCACCTGAGAGTGACAGCGGACAGGTAAAGATCACCTTCTCCGGCGGTATCCGCTATACGGTGCCCTGCTCCATCGATCCGTCAAAGATCGGAAAATGGCTCAAGATCCGTTACCGGGTCGGCGATGTCATGACCGGCCGCAAGGTCACCCTGTATCTCGACGGAGAGCCCGTTCTGACAAAGAAAAGAAGGGTCATGGCTCCCGGCGAAATGGAAGAGCTCGTACTGACCGCAAAGCATCTGGAGGGACATCCTGTTCTGACCAGTGCTGAGATAAAAATAGAGGAGGACAAAGAATGATCACTAAGAATCTCACATGTATCGGCTGTCCTCTCGGCTGCCAGATCGAAGTCATGATGGAGGAGGACGGCCGGATCCGGCTCGTGACCGGGAACAGCTGTCCCAGAGGAGATAAGTACGCCAGAAAAGAAGTGACCAGCCCGACCCGGATCGTGACCAGCTCCGTGCATGTATACGGGAGCCGCACCGGCGAACGGATGGTCCCGCTCAAGACCGCCTCCGACATACCCAAGGATAAGATCATGGATGTGATCCGGGATCTGAGAGGCGTGTCCGTTCCCTGCCCTGTCCGGATCGGGGATGTGCTGATCCGGAATGTCGCAGGGACCGGTGTGGATATGATCGCTGCCAAGAACGTGGACTAGTGAGTCAAAGGGGTCAAGTAAATGGGGTCAGGCCCTCTAAACATTCTGTGAACAGCGTTCACGGGTGAGTCACGGGGACAGGTTCCTTGACTCGCA
>JAFWDX010000232.1 GCA_017515945.1 Blautia sp.
CCCAGGCTGATGGCGATCGTGGACGCATTGTGCAGCAGCGCTGTCATGGTGGAGGGGAAGATCCCCAGCACGCCCATCAGGATCAGGAAGGAATTGAAGGACAGGATGGAGTAATAGTTGCGGTGGATCCGCCGCATCAGTCCGTCGCTGAGTCTTTTCAGGATGATCAGCGCGTACAGGTCGTCCTGGGAAATGGTGATGTCCGCGATCTCCCGGGCGATGGCGGCGCCGGAATTGATGGCGACACCCACATCTGCCTCCGAGAGGGCAGGGGAGTCGTTGACACCGTCGCCGACCATGATGACCTTGCGGCCCGCGGCATGTTCCGCTTTGATGAAGGCGGCTTTATCCTCGGGCAGGACCTCGGCGTGATATCCGTCCACGCCTACCTTTGCTGCGACGGCGCGGGCTGTCCGCTCGCTGTCGCCGGTCATCATGACGACTTTGTCGATCCCCAGGTCGTGGAGCTGTTGGATGGTCTGAGCTGCTTCTTCGCGCAGGGGATCCTCGATCAGCAGGACGGCGCTGAGCGTGCCATCTATGGCCAGGTACAGATGGGAAACCTCGTCGGGAAGGGAGGCAAAGATCTCCTCCTGACCCTCCGGGATCCGGCAGCCTTCATCCTCGAAAATGAAGTGATAGCTGCCGATGCGTACCTTCTTGTCGTCTATGCTGCTGGCGATCCCATGGGCGACGATGTATTCCACACGGGAGTGTTTCTCTTCGTGATCGACACCCTTTTCTCTGGCCGCGTTCACCACCGCGTTGGCGATGGAATGGGGATAATGCTCCTCCAGGCAGGCCGCGAGCCGAAGCATTTCCGTCTCATCGTTCCCGCCGAAGGGCACGATCTGCCGCAGCCGGGGCGATGCGTTCGTGAGCGTGCCGGTCTTGTCAAAGACGATGGTAAGCGCCTCGGAATAATTTTCCATGAATTTGCCGCCCTTGACGGAGATGTGGTGCGACCCGGCCTCCCGCATCGCGGAAAGGACTGCGATGGGCATGGAAAGCTTGAGCGCGCAGCAGAAATCGACCATCAGGATTGAGGCGGCTCTCGCAGAACTGCCGGTCAAAAGCCAGGTCAGAGCTGTGGCGCAGAGCGTCCAGGGCACCAGTTTGTCTGCCAGGTGGGAGGCCTTGTCCTCCGTGGCGGATTTGAGCTTTTCGGATTCTTCGATCATCTGGATGATACGATCGTAACGGCCGGATCCGGCTCCCTGGCTGACGGTCACGGCCAGCTCGCCCTCGTCCACGACAGTGCCCGCAAAGATCGTGCTGCCCGCGCTCTTGTGCACCGGCAGCGGTTCTCCGGTGATCGAGGCCTGGTTGACCATGCCGTCGCCGTCCAGGACGATGCCGTCCAGGGGGATCATATTGCCGGTGCGGATGAGGATCGTGTCGCCGGGGCTGATCTTGTCCACGCCGGTCAGCACCTCCTGGCCGTCTGCCGTGCGCAGCCAGACCTTGTCCACGTTGAGGGACATGGCACCGGCCAGATCCTCGACGGACTTGCGGTGTGTCCATTCCTCCATGATATCGCCGATGCCCAGCAGGAACATCACGCTGCCGGCTGTGTTGAACTCGCGCCGGAGCAGGGAGACGGTGATCGAGGCGGCATCCAGGACGGAAACTTCGAGCCTCCCCCTGGCCAGAGAGCGGATGCCCTTCGCAAGATAGGGGATCGCCTTGATGGCAGTGACGATGGCGCGAATGGGTCCCGGCAGGATAAAACGGGAGACAAGCCTCCTGGCGATATGAAAGACCATTTTGTCCTCATAGTGCCGGGAAAGCGCCCTGGTGCTGTGCTCCGGGGGAGCCAGTTCGGTCGTCTCAAAGGAAAAAGCGGCGAGTCCGCTCACCAGTCCGTCTCTTTCCTCCGGTAAGAAGGAAATGACCGCATTCTGTGTCCGCTCATCGACCCTTGCCTGACGGACGCCGGGCAGGGAACGGAGATAGATCTCCAGGATATCCGCCTGCTCACCCGTCATGTAATATTTGTAAATATGGACACGGATACGGCCTCTTGTTTCATGTAGGATTCTGCATTTCATTTTAGTATGCCTGTCGGAAAATGAAGTCGTGCCTCAGACGGAAAGCCTGAGGCACGCAAAGAGTTATTGTAACTGTATAGTCAGCGCCACGCGTTTACTGCGACACCGCAGGCGTACCTTGGCAGGTGCGTAAGAAAAAAGCTGAACGTCCATGCTCAGGCGAGCCCCTTGGCCTCGGCGTCGGCGAGAATGGCCTTTGCATCCTCGATCATCTGCGCCTCATATTCACGCTGGCGCTGTTCATTCAGATCCTTTGCCTCCGCGGCGATATCCTCCGCGTTCTCCTTGAGAGTGGTGAAATCCTTGACGACCTCATCCTTCATGCGCAGGACGGCGGCTGTACAATGTGTGTACGCCTTTTTGGCATCGCGGCTGCCGAGCAGCTTGACACCATAGCTGCCGAGAAGAAAACCACCTGCGACCAGTCCGATCTTATTCCAGTGAAACATAACTATACCTCCTCTATTCAATAAATGCGATACCTGTACGACGTTTCAGTTAACTGTTCCGTCGGGTATGGGAATCTGCAGTTACAGTTTATGCACATTATGAGTGTAGCACCAAACGACAGGATTTGTCAATTCAGATATGGGAGTTGAGTCTGATGGGGACAGGTTCCTTCATGAGTCAGGGGTTCAGGTTCCTTCATGAGTCAGGGGTTCAGGTTCC
>JAFWDX010000233.1 GCA_017515945.1 Blautia sp.
CCAGGGGCTTTAAGCCAGATATACGGCGCATTGACGCCTCCGGACACTTCATAGCCGACCGCTTTCAGCCCTTCATATATGATCTTTGCGTTCTCCATATAATAAGCGACCTGTTCCGTCACCTGCCTTCTGCCTTCTTCAGAATAGACGGCCTCGCCCGCACGCTGAATGATGTACGGAGCTCCGTTGTATTTCGTGCCGTGGCGTCTGGCCCACAGCGGCCACAAGGCTGTGCCCTCCGCTTTCAGTTCCTTTGGCACGACTGTAAAGCCCAGGCGCAGACCTGTGAATCCGGCCGTCTTGGAGAATGACCTGAATTCGATCGCGCACTCCCGTGCCCCCTCGCATTCATAAATGCTGTGGGGGATATCCGCCTCTGAGATGTAGGCTTCATAAGCCGCGTCATACAGGATCACGGATCCATGCAGGCGGGCATAGTTCACCCATTCCTGCAGGACACTCTTTTCCATAACCGCCCCTGTCGGATTATTCGGAAAGCACAGATAGATCAGGTCCGGGATCTCCCCGGGCAGCTCCGGCACGAAAGCATTCTGCTTTGTACACGGCATATAGATCACATCGCGGAACCTTTCTGCCTCGAGATCGTAAGCTCCGGTCCTTCCCGCCATCACATTTGAATCCACATAGACCGGATACACAGGGTCGCAGACGGCGATCCGGTTGTCGGTGGCAAAAATCTCCTGGATGTTTCCGCAGTCACATTTTGCCCCATCCGAAATGAAGATTTCCTCAGGGGAAATATCGCAGCCCCGCTCACGATAGTCCTTCTGCGAGATCACCGACCGCAGGAACTCATAGCCCAGATCCGGCGCATAGCCTCTGAATGTTTCCGGCCTGCCCATCTCATCAACGGCCTCATGCAGCGCCCGGATCACGGCCGGCGCGATCGGCTGTGTCACATCTCCTATGCCGAGGCGGATGATATCCGCGTCCGGGTGCAGCTCCTTATATTCTCCGATCTTCTTCCCGATCATGGAAAACAGATAACTGCCGGGAAGCCTGAGATAATTCTGATTCGCCTTTGCCATATTTCATTCCTTTCGAAGAGCCTGTATGTCTGTCATTTTTTATGCAGCTGTCTGGTCAGCACCTCGCAGTTCCTGTAATACGGAAGGCGTCACAGGAACTGTGAAGGATCTTGTGCCTGAATGTTTACTCACAGGTTAGAATATCCCATCAGGTCTTCATCCACCTCCCGGGCGGCTCTCTGTCCCTCAGCGATGGCCCACACGACCAGAGATTGGCCACGGTGCATATCACCGGCCGTATATACGCCCTTTCTGGTCGTAAGATATTTTCCCGGCTCCGTCTTCACATTTGTCCTGGCATCTGTGGAAACCGAAAAACTCTCGGTCACATACTGCTCGCTGCCCAGGAAACCGGCAGCGATCAGCACCAGGGAGGTCTTTACTTTCTTTTCTGATCCTTCCACAGGGATCATCCTGAGCCGCCCGCTCTTCTCATCCTTCTCCGACCGGAGACTGATCAGCACAGCCTCTTTAAGGTGTCCTTTTTTATCCTTCACGAACTCCTTTACGGTCGTCTGATAGATCCGGGGATCCGAGCCGTATTTCCATATGGCTTCCTCCTGCCCGTAATCCACCTTCAGGACTCTGGGCCATTCCGGCCAGGGATTGGAGGGAAGTCTGTCCACAGGTGGCTGAGGCATCATCTCGAGCTGTCTGACGCTCTTTGCCCCCAGACGGATGCATGTACCCACACAGTCATTTCCGGTGTCGCCGCCTCCGATCACCAGAACGTCCTTTCCTTCAACCAGGCTCTTCGGATATTCCGCGAAGTCCGTATCCAGCAGCTTTTTTGTCACCATCCCGAGAAAATCCACCGCAAAGAATATCCCTTCCGCGTCTCTGCCCGGCACCTGAATATCCCTGGGATTGGATGCGCCGCAGGCCAGGATCACACTGTCGTATTGCTCCATCAGCGCAGAAGCCGGCACATCCCTGCCGACGTCAACACCTGTCAGGAATCGGATACCGGCTTCCTCCATCAGCCCGACCCTTCTGTCGATCACCGATTTGTCCAGCTTCATGTTGGGGATCCCGTACCGCAGCAGCCCTCCGACCCGGTCCTTTCTTTCATAGACCGTCACCTCATGGCCTCTCCGATTCAGCAGATTTGCTGCCGCCAGGCCCGAAGGGCCGCTGCCGATCACAGCCACTTTCTTTCCGGTGCGCACCTTCGGCTTCCCATCCGGCACCAGGCCGTGTTCAAAAGCATATTCAATCACTTCTTTTTCATTTTCCTTCGTGGCCACCGGGGCATCATGCACACCGCAGGTGCATGCAGCTTCACACAGAGCAGGACACACCCGGCATGTAAATTCCGGGAAGCTGTGTGTCATGCTCAGTCTGCGGAATGCTTCTTCCAGCCTTCCGTGCGCGACCAGGGTATTGATCTCAGGAACCAGATTGTGAAGCGGACATCCGGAGGCCATGCCTGCGATCATCGTCCCGTTCTGGCAGAACGGCACCCCGCAGTTCATACATCTTTCCGCCTGTTCCCGCCTTTGCTGGAAAGGCAGACGAAGATGGAATTCCTGAAAGTCCTTCGTGCGTTCCTCCTCTTTCAGAACGGTACCGTCAACCCTGTCATATTTAAGGTAACCAGCTTTCGTACTCATAAGCTTCTCCATTCCTTCATGTGCCAGAACGTCGTGGGGCGTGGAATTCCACGTATCCGGCGCCCATTTTTTTACTCCAAAGCCTCTTCCTGCATGCCGGCAAAAGCCTGGAAAGCCTCCAGTCTGGCGGTCTCGATATCTGCTCCTTTTTCTTCGCTCTTCGCAGTCAGTCTCAGGATTTCTTTGTAATCCGCCGGTATGATCTTCTTGAACAGCGGAATATACGCATCAAAATGGTCCAGGATCTCCTGTCCCTTCCGAGACCCGGTCAGCTGTACATGTCTTTGGATCATCCTGTGCAGTTCGCTCTGCTCTACCCTGGAATCAACGCTTTCCATCAGCACCAACTGTCTGTTCAGGTTCCGGTACAGGGTACTTTCCTCATCCAGGACATAGGCAATTCCCCCGCTCATGCCTGCGGCGAAGTTTTTCCCGGTTTTTCCGAGGATCACCACACAGCCGCCAGTCATATACTCACAGCCATGCTCGCCCACTCCCTCCACGACGCAGGAGGCGCCGGAGTTGCGGATGCAGAAACGTTCTCCGGCCATGCCGGATATATATGCCTCGCCGGATGTGGCGCCGTACAGGGCCACATTTCCGATGATGATATTTTCATGAGGATCGTACGACGCTTTTTCCGGCGCGCGGATGATCAGCTTTCCGCCGGACAGGCCTTTGCCGAAATAGTCATTGCTGTCTCCGACAAGCCGGATCGTCAGGCCGGCAGGCAGAAACGCGCCAAAGCTCTGTCCGCCGCTGCCCTGACAGTTCACGGTTATGGTATCCTCCGCCATTCCTTCCGGATGCCGCCTGGTTATCTCTGCCCCGAGCAGGGTGCCGAAGGTCCTGTCCCTGTTGTCCACGCTGACGCTTATTTCTGATGGAGTACCCTTCTCCAGAGAGCCTTGTACCGCATGATCCCTGAGCAGGATCCTTTCATCTTTTGTGTCCTGCAGCCGGAAATCATACCGGTGTTC
>JAFWDX010000234.1 GCA_017515945.1 Blautia sp.
GCACGCGCCGAGGCATATGGATCCCGCCCGGCCGGAGCCCCTCCCCTCCCTGCACCGTCCGTCAGACAAAAAAAGGGCCAACTCACTTAAAGCATACTTATTTTTCCATGAGCCTCTGCAGGATCTTTTCTGCTTTTGCCATCTCTTCCGAGTTGCAGGCGCTCCCATAATGATTCACTCGCAGGAAGGCCTGTCCTTCCGGTGTCCTGACCGGGTGGATGATCCCCTCTCCTTCAAAGTCAGCTGCATTTTTATCATCCAAAAGCAGGGTGGTATCCAGATCCGTTGCATATTCATTTTGGGCAGGGAACAATTTCCAGCCCTGGACCGTCAATGTCTCGCGGAATTTCCGGGCAGTCATCCCATGCCTTCGGACCGTCGCTTCGATCCCGCCTTCCTTCTCATTCTCTTCGAAGGCCCGCAGGGTATCCCTGGCTTCAAGCACCGGAAGCCAGGCCGGCACGCCATCTTTTTCAAGTTCCTGTATCTCCGGCAAGGAAAGCAGGGAATGCCGAGGCGCGGAGGGATTCTGCCGGATCCATTCCATTCCACGGTCTGAAATTCCGAGGAAGCTCAGCCCGTTTGATCCTCCCAGGGCTTTCTGCATTCCGAGACTGACAAAGTCGACGCCCCAGGCATCCATCTCAAACGGATCGGCTCCAAAACTGGAAACGGCATCCACTATGGTAAACAGCTCAAACTCCCGAGCCAGATCCTGCAGTTCCTGTACCGGATTCTTTATTCCGGTGACCGCCTCTGCGTATACATAGGCCAGTCCGTCCGGTCTGAATCTCTCCACGGCGTCGCGAACGGACGTCATCTGTACCGCTTCGCGAACAGGAACTGCCACATCCAGCACTTCGGCTCCGCACTCACGCAGCCATCGTCCGAAATCCTCCCCATAAGGCCATGTAGCTATATTTACGAAGCGTCTGCCTTTGCAGGCCGTGCACCGGGCGATCGCTTCGATGCCCAGGATCGCCTCTCCCGGAATCGCCAGCGGGCGGGTCCTGGTTTTCATGACCCTGGCAGCTCCGGAAAGAAGCTGCTCAAATTCTTCTCTGCTTAATTCTTTCATCTTTATCATCTCTCTTCGTTACCATGTAGCTTTCCAGCCAGCACCAGGCATTTATACTCGCGCGTTCAAACAAATGGAAAATGTACCTGGTTTTCCGCGCGATATATGCAGAGGCTCTAAATAACGTGGAATCAAAGCATTCCACGTATTTAGACCCACCAGTACGTTGTAGAATAAATATCTGGCTCATTGTATTCAAATCAGTCCTTGATACCATTACGTTTGGTAGTTTCAACGCAGCCAGTTATTTAATATTCATTGTACCAGTATACTGCGTGACGCGTGAGACAAATATTGAACTGTCAAACCACACCAAAGCCTTCAGATACGGTTACAGATTCTTCCTCATCTTCGGCACGCTTTCCAGCAGTTCTCTCCCATATGCCGTAGCCGGATGTCTGAAGAATTCCTCCGCCGGCGCGGTCTCCACCAGTTCCCCCTGTTTCATGACCGCGACATCGTCGCACAGGTACCGGATCACGCCCATGTCATGGGATATAAACAGGACTGTGAGATTGCGTTCCCTTTTAAGCTTCAGAAGCAGTTCAAGCATTTTAAGCTGCACACGCACGTCCAGTGCCGACGTCGGCTCATCCGCGATCAGCAGCCGCGGCTGTACGGCCAGCGCCCTGGCCAGGGCGATCCGCTGTTTCTGTCCTCCGGAAAAAGCGGCCGGATAACGTCCGGCACTGTCCGCAGGCAATTCCAGCTCAGCCAGCAGCCTTTCCGTGATCCGCTCCGCCTCGCTTTTATCAGCCAGTCCATGAAATCGTATGCCGTCACAGATGGTTTTGCCAATTCGCAGTCTGGGATTCAGAGACCCCTCCGGGTTCTGGAAGACCATCTGTATGCCTCTGCGCTGCTCTCTGCTCCGTCTGGAACCGAGAGTTTTTCCCTCAAAGGCAATACTCCCTCCCTCCGGCCGGAGCAGGCCTGTGATCACTCTCGCCATGGTAGACTTGCCGGAACCGGATTCACCCACCAGTCCCAATATGTGTCCCTGCGGAATGTCCAGACTCACATTCCGCAGTACCGGAACGTGATCATACGAAGCAGAGATATTGTTTATTGTCAAAATCGGTTTATTCATCTTTCATATATACTCCGGTACTGTCGCTATCTATCCCGTATCCATATTTGTTCCAGTACTGCTGCTATCAATTCCCTTTTCATGTTTACTCCAGTATTGTCGCGATCAATTCCTTATCTCTGTTTACTCCAGTACTGTCGCGATCAATTCCTTATCCTTGTTTACGCATCCAAGTTTACTCCAGTACTGCCGCGATCAGTTCCTTAGTATACGCTTCCTGAGGATCCGAGAGCACACTGGCCCGTGTCCCCTCCTCAATGATCCTGCCGTTCTGCATGACGGCCAACCGTTCGCACACGTCCGATGCCACAGCCAGATTATGCGTCACAAAGATCATGGCAAAGCCCAGCTCCGCCTGCAGATCACGGATCAGATCCAAAGTCTGTTTCTGGACAGTGACATCCAATGCCGTAGTGGGCTCATCACACAGCAACAGGGAGGGCCTGCAGGCCAGTGCGATCGCGATCAGGATACGCTGGCACTGGCCGCCCGAAAGCTCTCCTGGAAGCCGGTCTCTGACTGCCAGATCTTCTGGAAGGGAAAGACGCCTGAGCAGCTCAAGTCCGATCCTTCGGGCTTCATCCGAGGACACGGACTGCCGCAGCCGGATCACCTCACACAGCTGTGCAAATACCGGGAAGAGCGGATCCAGCGCCGTTTTTGGATTCTGAAAGATCATGGCCGTGTTCTCTGTAACCCTGTATTCGGCAGACTCTGCGCTTATTCCCTCCGGAAGCAGACCTATAATGCTCCGCATGGTAAGGGTTTTGCCGGATCCGGACTCTCCGACCAGTCCCAGCGTATCTCCCGGCATGACCTGTACACTTACATGATCCACCAGAAGTGTGCCGTCGGCATTGGTCACCTGCAGATCCCTTACACTGCAGGCACTTGAGCCGGCTCCCGTCAGAACCGATTCCTGGCTGACGCCCGATCCGGATTCTGTCCGAGCCGGTTCCGGGCAAACACCTGATCCAGATTCTGTCCGACCTGGTTCCGGGTAAACACCTGATCCGGATTTTGTCCGAGCCGGTTCCGGGCAAACGCCCGATCCGGATTCTGTTCGAGCCTTTTCCAGGCAAACACCTGATCCGGATTCTGTCCAAGCTGATTCCGGGCAAATACCTGATCCGGATTCTGTCCGAACCGGTTCCGGTATGGGATCTGCTGTATTCTTCCTCAGCCGGCTTTTACTCCCAGGCACCACTCCGTTCCCGGCATAAGCCATTCTGCCCGCCGTTTTTCTCCGGATGCCCCGTCTTCTCACGGATGGCTTCGGATTCCACAGATCTGCCAGTCCGTCTCCCAGGAAAGAAAGTGAGACGCCGGTATATACCACCATCAGACCAGGCAGCACAGAAAGCCACCAGGCCGTCGTCATGAAATTCTGCCCTTCGCTGATCATCGTACCCCAGTCCGGTATGGGCGGTGTGATCCCGATGCCCAGATACCCCAGTGTCACGATGATCACCAGCAGGCCTGCCATGTCCGTCATCAGCACAACGACGGCCTGGGGCAGCACGTTCGGGAAGATCTGGGTCAGAATGATCCGCAGGTCTGAATAGCCCATGCCCTTTGCGGATTCCACCCATTCGGCTTTTCTCAAGGAAGCCGTGACACCCTTTGAGACCCGCGCATACACCAGCCATCCGACCAGCATAAAAGTGATAAAGATTCCCTGGATCCCCGCTCCGGTGGCAAAAGCGACCACGATCACAAGCAGGTAATAGGGAAACGCAATAAATGTATCTGTCAGCAGTGAAATGAACCATTCCACCTTACCGCCGAAGTATGCCGAGAGCATGCCCAGTAATATCCCGACAAAAAAGGGAACGATCTCGGCCAATACCATGACCGTCAGGTCAGTTCTGGCCGCATACAGTATCCGGGAAAGCATGTCCCGGCCCAGCTGATCCGTGCCCAGCAGATGGCCTTCTGATCCAGGTCCCTTAAGTACATTGAAAAGGTCCTGAGTCAGCGGATCACAGGGACTGATCACCGGGGCCAGCACCGCAGCCAGCAGCAAAAGACCCACGAGAATCAGGCCGATGATCAGCGTCACCGGCAGTCGCTGCC
>JAFWDX010000025.1 GCA_017515945.1 Blautia sp.
CACAGCTGCTCCCGCCCCATGCTGCATGTCACTTCATATTTAAAGTCTGTATCGCCGTCATAGTTCACGACGAACTCATAATGTCCTCTGGGCAGGCTGATGTAGGGTCCAAACAAGTATATTCCATGGATCGCGGCATTTTCTGTAACCTTCTTCTCCTCTGCCTGTCTGGCATATTCAGACCGGAAAGACTGGTAATCATAAATTCTGACCGATTCATGACGAATGAGGAAGGTGATCACGAGAGCGCCCAGTATCCACAGAGCCAGAACCGTCAGCTTTTTATACCTGCACAGGTGCCGGAATAAATTCAGGGGCTCTTTCTGTTCCGGGGTTATTTCCGTATGTTTGTCTGTCTCCATCTCTGCCACTCTACTCCTGTTTCATAAGCGGGCCGCTCCAGCCGATCCCGGTCCATGCACCATATTGTTCCACAAATTCTTCATCCCTCGTCGCACCGCTCCAGGTCGCCGCCGTAATCTTGTCCCGGTAACTGAAATAGATGATCTCACCCAGGCCGTCCATGATATAGACGGCTTCTTTCAGATCTTTACCGGAACCGCCTGTCCACTTCTGATCACCGTCCACCCGCCTGATTTCCATATCGTCGATATGGATCACATTCAAAGAATCCGGATCATTCCCTTCATCTGTATATCTTTCAGCTTCCTTCCGAAGATCTGTCAGCAGCTCCTGCACATACGCTTTCTTTCTGACGGCTTCATCAGCCATGATCCTTTTCTGAACAGCAGAGCTGAACAGAGCCGTGCACGAGACCGCGGCTACAGCGACGAACAGCACAGCGCCCGCCAGACGCCTTGTCCACTTGCCTCGCTTTGCCATAAAAGTACGCCCGGTTTCGACAAATCCGATCTCTATGTCCATCTTTTTCAGAAGTGAAACCAGAATGCCAAGGGCAAAGGCCACAGCCATGGACTTCCAGAAAAGTATCCCGTTTACCTCTCCCAGCACGGCTTCTGTTTCAGTATCCGTTTCCCCGATATACGATGAAAGCCACATCAGACCCATGATGATACCGGAGTAGACAATCGTTTCAAGCCAGGCATGGGTCAAGTTCCGATCCGGTTTTCCCGTAAGCTTTTCCGAGATCAGATAAACAAACGCACCCGGCGCGAGAAGGCATAATATTTCTGGCATGGCATCAATTCTCCTTAAATTCCCCAAAAAGCAGCTTCGCATCATAAAATACCGATTTCTTTTTCAGCTCCGTGAACAGGTATTCGTACCCGTATTTTTCGGATAACGTATCCTCTCCGGAAAACAGATTTGTGCCCAGCCCCAGTCGTTCACCTTCGATCTGTGCTCCGATGGCAGCCAGGACAGAAGGAAACATATCCATGGTCGTGAATTTCCTGAACTGTTCTTTTTCAGGCATAACCGCAGGATTTACAAAGCACTCATACACTTTTCTCTTGCACTGACCTGTAAAATCGTCCTTAGTATCCGCGCCATAGAAAGAAGGATGCATGCTGACATGGTCTCCGGAAAGGACGACCGTCGTATTGTCATAAAAGGACTGCTCCTGGATCCAACGGACAAATTCACCGATCTGCGACGACGAGCAGGCCCATACGTTGGCATACTGGTTGCTGTATTCATTCCCGCAAAGTTCGCATACATAACCATTTGGCGTATGCGTGTCCACTGTCAGGATGGAAAAATTAAAAGGTTCATCCTTCGCGGCGATCTCCAGGAGCGTCTCCTTTGCGATTGAAAACAGTTTACAGTCCTCTATCCCCCAGAATACACTGTAATCAGCGGGAACCTTCCCTTCCTTTCTGGCCCATTTGGCATCCAGGATCGTATAATCTCCATGCTGCGAGAAGTAGTCCCTGCGTCCTCCAAAGGAAAAATCAGAGCCGGCCATAAAATAATTGTGATAATCATTTTCGGCCAGGATTTCCCCCAGTGACTTAGCCCCCGGCAGAAAACGCTGATATCTGCCCAGGGAATTGTTATAATTTGCCGGAAGCTTCAGCGGCAGTCCCGCGGTCTCCGCCACCAGCCCGCCTATCGTCCATTCCGTGCCCGGAGGCATGGAACTGCCCTCGATCAGGTCCGACTGGGAAAAGCTCACATTTTCCTTAGCCAGGGCGGTCAGTTCCGGAATATAATTGACCGGGCAAAGACCACCATTGGCATAGTCCTGGCTGGAGGTTTCACCGGATTCAATATAAATACAGATGAGATTTCTCTTCTTTTCCGTGAAGCGGATCCTGACATCCGCCGGAGAGACATACTCCTCCTCGATCAGCGTGGAACGGGCGAACTGGCTCTTGAGGTACGCCGCCGCGGCGAATTTCTGATCAGCCACAAACAAAAGGATACACAGCCATACGGCCAGTATGCTCACAGCCAGCTTTGAACCGAGAGTGAGTGGAAAAAGCCCGATACCATGTTCCGCATTTCCTTTGCGGATCATGAGACGCAACCCCCTTCTGACCGGTATCAGCATCCAGCTCATGATCAGCAGCCAGACTCCGAACGCCGGAAAGAGAGCGCCTGACAGATAGTCCAGGAGCATATCCGAGGAGACCCCATCCAGCGGCATCATCACATGGAATACGATCTCGTCAAAGGAGACCGCACCGAAATTATCATACGCCCACTTGAGCGAAAAAGAAAGAATCAATATGATCAAAAGAAAAAATCTTCCGATCCAGGCTGAAATTCTGTTCGATTCAGCGCGCTTTTTTCCGGATTTCTTCATATAAAAGGTACCTCAACGTAACTGTTCAGTCACACCTCAGCTTATAAGCCGCACAGGGGACGGCATTCTGTGTGACATCGCACAGAACACCGTCCCCTCACATTCCCGTCAGACAGCCGGCAGCAGCTCCCTGATATTCAAATGGAAATCAGGAAAAACCGATACCGGGATGGTTTCCTGAAAGGTATACAGTTTATAGGATGAATGTGGTGCAAACACATAAACGCTGACCTTTTCTTCCATCGGGTTCACGATCCAGTATTCCCTGACACCGGCTGCCTGATAAAGCAGGAGTTTGCGGTAATAATCATGTTCAATGCTGGAAGGACTGACGATCTCAATGATCCAGTCAGGAGAACCACTGCAGCCTTTCTGGTTTTTAAGTTTATCCGGGTCACATACGAGAGTGATATCCGGTTCCAGGTAATTGTACACATCTTCCATTCCGAACGGATAAACAACGAATGGCGCCGGAAATACCTGGCATGTACCTTTGTTCCTGCGGATGTGATTATTGATCTCACCGGATATCTGCATGACCAGCCGCTGATGGATCACAGAAGGCGCCGCCATATCATAGAGCAACCCGTCGATCAGTTCCGCGCGTTCCCCTTCGGAAAGCCTTTCTATGTCTGATATGGTATGAAGCTGTTCTTTGGCAAGTGCCGACATGATGAACCTCCCTGATCCTGCAGTTTGCGCTCAGGCGACTCCCTGATAGCTGTAATCCTGATCC
>JAFWDX010000235.1 GCA_017515945.1 Blautia sp.
GTCAGCCGTAAAATTTACTAGTGGTCCGTCTCAATCAGATTTAAACTTAAAGTGCCAGATTGGCTTCATAGGCAAGGCGGGTGAGGGCGCATAGCGGGCTACGGCAACTGATGCCAATGCAGCATATGAAGTCAAGAAGGTGCTTTAAATTTAAATATGATTGAGAAGGCCCACTAGATCGTCTAAATACGTGGAAATCTTTGATTTCACGTATTTAAAGCCTCTGCATATACCGCGCGGAAACTCAGGCACATATTACGTTGATTTGTTCGCACGAGTATAATAGTGCATAGAGATAATCTAATAATTTACAGTTGTTTCCTTGACAACAGGAGTGAGTTTATGGACAGAAGAGAGCAGAATATCCGGGTATTTTTTGATACGGAAAGCTGGATGCGGTCAACGGAAAAACTCCGCAGGGCTGTGCGCAAATCCAGGCAGGGATCCAGGCTGATCCTGCCGGATGAGGAGATCGTATTGCCTTCTGCAAAGGAAGAGCGTTCGTGCAGGATCACCGTGACTGATGAGAGGACAGGGCAGGCTGTCCGGCGCATTGGGGGTGAAATGCCGGGCAAAAGGATCTGCATCCTGAACTTCGCCTCGGCCACAAATCCCGGGGGCGGTGTGCGGCATGGGAGCAGTGCGCAGGAGGAGTCGTTGTGCAGGATCAGCACGCTGTATGGTGTTCTGCCGGATCCTGTATACAGGGCATCTTTCTATGATTATCACAGAAATCTCGCAGATCCACGTTATACGGACGCGTGTATTTATACACCGGATATCGTGATCTGTAAATCAGATACGGCTGTTCCGGAAAGGCTGCCGGAGGAGGAATGGGTTCACACGGATGTGATCACCTGCGCCGCTCCGAATCTGCGCCCCGGACCTGGATCCGTACAGATATCCGGACAGGAGCTGTATGAGCTGCAGCTTTCCCGCGCGCGCAGGATCCTGGCCGTGGCGTCTCAGGCGGGGGCTGATGTCTTTATCGGAGGGGCTTTCGGGTGCGGCGCTTTTAGAAATGATCCTGGTGTTGTCGCCGACGCCTGGCATGAGGCCGTACAAGATTTCGTGAAATATTTTGACCGTATTGTTTTTGCCGTTTATTGTCCGCCTTCGGACAGGACAAACTTTGAAACATTTTCAGGGAAGTTTGCCTAAAGGTCGGGAAATGGACAGGATGATACTTGTTACCGGCGGAAGCGGCAGCGGAAAATCCGCATGGGCGGAGAACCGTGTTATTGAGAATGGACAGGGCCCGTATGTTTACCTGGCGACCATGAGGCCGCAGGGAGAGGACGCGGAGGAAAGAATCCGCCGACATCGCGAGATGAGAGTGGGAAAAGGCTTTGTGACTTTGGAGAGATATACGGATCTGGATGAGCTGACCCTGCCTGCAGAGCTGCGCGGAGGTACGGTTCTCCTGGAAGATCTTTCCAACCTGCTGGCTAATGAGATGTTCGGCTCATCCGCTCAGGAACGTTGCGACGTGGGGCGCAGTGACGTGGAGCACTGTGACATGGAGAACTGTGCCGATAATGTTCTTACGGAGTTGTATGCGCTACGACAGCAATGCACTGAAAAGGTCATGGATGGCCTGCGCGCCCTGCGACAGCAGTGCGCCGTGCTGGTTATCGTCACCAATGAAATCTTTCATGACGGGGTACAGTATGACCCGGTCACAACGGCATATATGCAGACTCTTGCGGAAATCAATCTGAAAGCCGCCTGCATGGCCGATGAAGTGACGGAGGTGGTCTGTGGACTGCCGCTGTTCATGAAAGGAAGGAAAACGGTTTAGATATCATGAAAAACATGATCAGAGCTTTATATAACAATCATATTATACGTTACATCTTTTTTGGAGGATGTACTACGCTGGTCAATCTGGTCAGCTTTTATCTGCTTCGCAAAGCCAGGGTAGAACTGAATACGGCCAACTTCATTTCTATTGTCGTCGCCATTCTGTTTGCGTATGTGGTCAATTCACGTTTTGTGTTTCAGGATCATCCGGAGGATCTGAGGGGACATCTGGCGGCCTTTCTCCGGTTTATCGGAGCCAGAGCCCTGACCATGATCATCGAGATCGGCGGAGTCTGGCTGCTGGTCGGCCAGCTTGGTATGCAGGACATGGTCGGAAAAACCGCCACACAGATCCTGGTTCTGATCCTTAATTATGTTTTCAGCAGATTCTTTGTTTTTACTTCAGGAAAAAAGGCGGATCATGATAAGCAGACTGTGGAACGGATTTAAGATCGCTTTTTCCATGTTCTCCAGGATTCCCGTGCCCAAGGCACAGTGGACGGAGGAGAACATGGCGTTTATGCTTTGTTTTTTTCCGCTTGTAGGTCTTGTCACCGGCCTTCTTTCCATAGCTGTATACCGGCTGTGTGTATGGAGAGGACTTTCGGATGGATTTACCTGTGTGCTGCTTACTGCCGTTCCTGTTCTCGTCACCGGTGGGATTCATCTGGACGGACTGATGGATACTGTGGATGCACGCCGTTCATATAAAGGACGTCAGGAGAGGCTGGCCATTTTAAAGGATCCTCATACGGGTGCTTTCGCCGTAATCGCACTGAGCTTGTATCTGCTCCTTCAGGCAGGAGCTTTTTATCAAATCTGTGCCAGTCCGGATATGTTGAAGATCGCCTGCCATGGCTATGTTCTTTCGCGGTGCTTTTCAGGCCTTGGTGTTGTCCTCCTGCCTAAAGCTTCTAAAGAGGGAACTGTGGCATCCTTTTCCAGGAACAGCCGGACAACGGCGGTCATTTGCGCCCTGGTACTGACGATGATTTTGACTGTCAGTCATATGATCCTGTGTGCCCCTGTTCGTGGAAGCCTGTTGTTCCTGGTACAGGCGGCAGTGTTTGTCTGGTACAGGCATATAGCCTTGAAGGAGTTTGGCGGTACAAGTGGAGATATCTCCGGTTATTTTCTATGTCTTGCTGAGCTGGTCGGAATCCTTACAGTGGCAATATAGGGGTTCCCCACAGGGGACGGTTCGTGTGGCCAAAACAGAGAACCATCCCCTGTGGAAAGCCTCTTTGAGGAAGTCCTGCGCAAAGGAGATTTTATATGGAGCTGTACATAGGAGGAGCCTGGCAGGGAAAAAGCGCATGCGCACAAAAGCGTCATCCGCAGATCGAATGGATCCGTGGCTCTGCCTGCACATGGGAGGAACTGTGCAGGGCAGAGGGTATCCTCGGACTACAGGAGTACATTGCCCGTGCGCTGGATGAAGGCACGCTCCCGAAGAACTTTGCCGAAAAACTTTTTCAGGCAAATCCGGAGCTCGTCATCGTCTGCCGGGAGGTGGGCAGCGGTGTTGTGCCTCTCTCGCATAAGGAGCGGATATTCAGGGAAACAACGGGACGTATCTGTACGCAGCTCGCAGCGCGTTGCAGTCTGGTCGTTCGGGTGACCTGCGGTCTGGAGATGATTCTTAAAATGATATGAAAAATCAGGTAACTGTGAAGGAGCTTGTGACTGAACAGTTACGAAAAATGTATCTGGCAAGCTGTAAGAATTCATTTTCCATTTATTTGACCGTGTGGTATAGATAAGCAATTATAGTGAGAGGAGCTGAAATATGCCGGTATTAAGACCATTTAAAGCCGTCCGTCCGACGGCGGAAAAGGCGGCAGCTGTAGCAGCGCTGCCTTATGATGTAGTAAACCGTGCCCAGGCGAGGGCCATCGGGGAGGCAAACCCGGATTCCTTTCTGCATGTGGACCGCGCAGAGATGGATCTGGATCCGGAGGTGGATCTTTACGCGCCATGCGTTTATGAGAAGGCCAGGGAAAATCTCCGGGATATGATGAAAAAAGGAATTCTGGTTCAGGATGACAAAAAATGCTACTATATATATGAACTGGAAAGAAAGGGAAAGGTGCAGACCGGAATCGTCGGGTGCGCTTCCATCGACGATTATCTTTCCGGTGCGGTGCGCAGACATGAGCTGACCAGAGAAGAAAAGGAGCAGGATCGGATCCGCCATGTGGATACCTGCGATGCTAATACCGGTCCCATATATCTTGCAGCAGCATGGCCTGCATCTCTTAAAGAGCGTGTTGCTCAGTGGAAACAGTCCCATGACGCATACTGTGATTTTGTCTGTGACGACGGGATCGCCCACCGCGTCTGGGTCATCGATGACGATGAGGAAATAGCCGGGCTCGAAGCCGCCTTTGGTGATCTTCCATGCTTTTATATTGCCGACGGCCATCACCGGGCTGCCTCAGCGGTCAAGGTAGGGCTGGCCAGACGCGAGGCCCATCCGGGCTATGACGGGACGGAAGAGTTCAACTACTTTATGTCTGTAGTTTTTCCGGCTGATGAACTGACTATTCTGGCCTACCATCGGATCGTACGGGATCTGAACGGACTCAGTACGCAGGCTTTCATAGGGGCTCTGCGGTTCAGCTTTGAGGTGATGGCGCTCCCGGGCTTCCCCTGCAAGCCGGAGGCAAAGCACTCATTTGGCGTCTATGTGGACGGCTGCTGGTATCATCTGGCCGCGTATCCGGACACATATGAAAACAAAGACGTCGTAGGCCAGCTGGACGTATCCATTCTGCAGGATAAAGTGCTGGGCCCGGTGCTGGGCATCCATGATCCCAGAACGGACGAGAGGATCTCCTTTGTGGGAGGAAACAGCCGTCTGGCGGATCTTGCGGACACTGCAGACCGGACAGGAGGTGCGGCGTTTGCCATGTATCCCACATCCATGGATGAACTGATGGGCATTGCAGACGAAGGAAAACTGATGCCGCCTAAATCGACATGGTTTGAGCCGAAGCTGCGAAGCGGTTTGTTTATACATCTGCTTAGTGAATGATGTGCCCAATATAACATAATTTAGTAACTGTTCAGTCAGCACCTCGCATTTACTGCGGGCTACGGCAACTGAGCCCAACGCAGCATATGAAGCCAATCTGGCACTTTAAGTTTAAAACTGATTGAGACGGACCACTAGACTCTGTTTGATTTTCATAAAATGAGTCGAGGAACCTGTCCCCGTGACTCATTCAGTCAGCACCTCGCATCTACTGCGAGGTGCGTGAGAAAAAAAGCTGAACGGCCAGGGCCAGGCGCACTTCCGATGCGACGAAAGGAGCCTGCGCCTGGCCCCGTAACTGTGAAGGAACTTGTGACTGAACAGTTAACATAATTTTAATTAAATAGTAATGCCACACTTGCATTCTCAGGGAAAATCGTGTATATTGTTTTGAGATGGTAACTGCTGAGTCAGCACCTTGCATTTACTGCGAGGTACGTGAGACAAAAGTTGAACAGCCAGGGCCAGGCGCACTTCCAATGCGACAAAAGAGCCCGCGCCTGGCCGCGTAACTGTGAAGGAGCTTGTGACTGAACAGTTGCCTGAGATGAAAAAACGTAGTCATAAGGCTTTTCAGGTTATGGTATGTACCGGACTGCGGCGGTTGTATAGGAGGGAACAGTGATGAAAAGAGCGGGAATACTGGCATTGATCCTGGGGGCAGTGATCTGTCTGCCGGGCTGTGGTTTTTCAGAGGGAGCCGGCGCAACGGTTACTGTGGTCAGGGAGACGCCTACGCCTACGCCCACACCCACGCCTGAGGCTACTCCGACACCAGAGCCTACGCCGGTACCTGAGTACCCGACTGAACAGACTGCCAGCGGTGTGGTGGTCACAAAGATTCCCGGCACCTATACCACTTCGACGGATGTAAATCTGCGTGCGGATGCCAGTGCTGATGCTGCCCTGGTCACCGGTGTGACAGCCGGTACACAGCTGACCGGTACAGGTGTCTGTGATAACGGCTGGATTCAGGTCGAGTATAATGGCCAGGTCGTTTATGGCTCCGGCGATTACCTGCTGCCTGCCGCACCTGCCGAGGCTGCGCCTGCGGATCAGGCCGCTGCTGAAGCTCCGGCCGCTGAGGCTGCGCCCGCTGCCTGACAGATAAAGATAGGATGACTGCGTCCCACAGGATGCAGTCATTTTTTCTTTACGTTAATTAAAAAACATGCTATACTGTGTTCTCGAAAATAGTAACCGCTTGTATCTGTTCAGTCATCACCTCATATTTACTGAGAGGTGCATGAGACAAAAGTTGAACAGCCAAGTCCAGGCGCACTTTCAAAGCGACGAAAGGAGCCTGCACCTGGCCTCATAACTGTGAAGGAGCTTGTGACTGAACAGTTACAACCGCTCAATTGTTCCTGCGAGTGTAGAAGAGGAGTCTGTTATGAAAAAATTAGAAGAATATGTACGCAGTATTCCGGATTTCCCGGAGCCTGGTATTATTTTCCGGGATGTGACCAGTGTTCTGCAGGATGCGGATGGTCTGGCCCTGGCGATCGACGAGATGCAGGCCTGCCTTGATGGTATTGACGTCGATGTGATCGCAGGCACGGAATCCAGAGGCTTTATCTTTGGTATGCCCATTGCGTATAACCTTCACAAGCCGTTTGTCCTGATCCGCAAGAAAGGCAAGCTTCCATGCGAGACGATTTCACGTACCTATGATCTGGAGTACGGTACTGCCACGATCGAGATGCATAAAGATTCCATCAAGCCAGGCCAGAAGGTAGCCCTTATCGATGATCTGATCGCCACGGGCGGTACGATCGAGGCAGCAGCAAAAATGATCGAGGATCTGGGCGGAGAGGTTGTCAAGATCGTCTTCCTGATGGAACTGGCCGGTCTTAAGGGCAGGGAAAAACTGAAAAATTACGACGTTTCTTCCGTTATCTGCTACGAGGGGAAATAAACCGGTATAAATGCGGTGGTACCTGCAGCCGAACAGGTCGTCTGTAATTGACGGCAGATCGTCTGATGTCTGCGTTTCAGATCTTTGTGGAGGTGTACATGCCAGAAATCATCCAGAATCCGGAAAAAGAAAATATCACCCGGCCGGAAGAACTCAAGAGGCTTGAATCCGTCCGCAAAGCAGACGCCGCCGTAAAATCGATGAGTGATTTTACGAGCCCGCAGGTCCTTTACGATGAGCTGATCCGCAGTATAAATAAATATCATCCGTCCGATGATATCTCTTTGATCCGTAAAGCATATGAAACGGCCAGATCCGCTCATGAAGGCCAGAAAAGAAAATCAGGGGAGCCATATATCATCCATCCGCTTTGTGTGGCCATCATACTGGCTGATCTGGAGCTGGACAAGGAGACCATAGCAGCCGGTCTGCTGCACGATGCGGTGGAAGATACATGGATGACCTATGATGAGGTGGAGAAGGAGTTCGGCTCTGAGGTGGCTCTGCTCGTGGACGGGGTGACTAAACTGGGTCAGCTGTCCTATTCTCAGGATAAAGTGGAGCTGCAGGCGGAAAACCTGCGCAAAATGTTCCTGGCCATGGCAAAGGACATCCGTGTGATCCTGATCAAACTGGCCGACCGCCTGCACAACATGCGGACGCTGCAGTACATGCGTCCGGAAAAACAGCAGGAAAAAGCCAGAGAAACCATGGACATCTATGCGCCGATCGCCCAGCGCCTCGGCATATCAAAGATCAAAGTGGAGCTGGACGATCTGTCGCTCAAATACCTCAAGCCGGATGTCTATTACAGTCTTGTGGAGAAAGTAGCCCTCCGCAAAAGCACCAGGGAGGAATTTGTCGGCTCGATCGTGCGGACGGTGCATCAGCATATGGAATCAGCCGGGATCCGCGCGCAGGTGGACGGCAGGATCAAGCATTTCTTCAGCATCTATAAAAAGATGGTCAACCAGAACAAGACCATAGATCAGATCTATGATCTGTTCGCAGTGCGGATCCTGGTGGATACTGTCAAGGACTGTTATGCGGCGCTTGGTGTCATCCACGAGATGTATACGCCGATCCCTGGCCGTTTCAAAGATTATATCGCGATGCCTAAACCAAATATGTATCAGTCGCTGCACACGACCCTGATCGGTCCGAATGGCCAGCCCTTTGAGATCCAGATCCGGACCTTCGAGATGCACAAGACTGCGGAATACGGTATCGCGGCTCACTGGAAATACAAAGAGTCCTCTGATGGCAAAAAGCCCGTGGACAAGAGTGAAGAGGAAAAGCTGAACTGGCTGCGGCAGATCCTGGAATGGCAGCGCGATATGTCGGATAACAGGGAGTTTATGAGCCTGCTCAAAAATGACCTGGATCTGTTTGCGGATTCCGTGTACTGTTTTACGCCGCAGGGCGATGTCAAGACTCTGCCGAATGGCTCCACGACGATTGATTTTGCGTACAGTGTGCACAGCGCGGTCGGCAACAAGATGGTCGGGGCGCGCGTCAACGGCAAGCTTGTGCCGATCGAATACAGGATCAACAACGGAGACCGCATCGAGATCATTACCTCCCAGAATTCCCAGGGACCCAGCCGGGACTGGCTCAGTATCGTCAAGAGCACCCAGGCCAAGAACAAGATCAACCAGTGGTTCAAAAAGGAACTCAAAGAGGACAATATCGTCCGGGGTAAGGAGCTGCTCGCCCAGTATGCCCGGTCCAAAGGCCTGAAGATCACGACCTACACCAGACAGCCTTATCTGGATGCTGTTTTGCGTAAATATGGTTTCAGGGACTGGGACTCCGTTCTGGCGGCGATCGGCCACGGAGGCCTCAAAGAGGGGCAGGTTTTCAACAAGCTCCAGGAAGCCTATGAAAAGGAAAACCGCAAAAACATGACGGATGCCCAGGTGCTTGAAGCTGTGCATGACAACGAAGAGCATCTGCGGGTTGCCAAGAGTAAATCCGGTATTGTGGTCAAGGGTATCCATGACGTCGCCGTTCGTTTCTCAAAATGCTGCAATCCGATCCCAGGCGATGAGATCGTCGGTTTTGTGACCAGGGGGCGGGGGATCACCATACATCGTACAGACTGTGTGAATGTGATCAATATGTCAGATGAGGACAGGAACAGACTGATCGAGGCGGAGTGGCAGGATGCCGATATCCAGCATACAGAGCAGTATATGGCTGAGATCCGTGTGTTCGCAAACAACCGGACCGGCCTGCTTGTCGATCTTTCCCGTCTGTTTACGGAAAGAAAGATCGATCTGCGCTCCATCAATTCCAGAGCCACAAAACAGGAAAAAGCGACGATCGCGCTGTCTTTCTTTGTCGGCAGCAAGGAGGAACTCAATTCCCTGATTGAAAAGATCCGTCAGGTGGAAAGCGTCCTGGATGTGGAGCGGACGACGGGATAAATCCGGCTGACTGCCCCAGGAGAAAAGATATGAAAGCAGTTAATATACAAACCATCGTCGTCGGCGAGATCATGACGAACTGTTACCTGGTATGTAATACGAGTACATCGGAGTCTTTTATCGTAGATCCCGGAGACGAGGCCGACAGACTGATACACCGGATCGATGCCTCTGGTACCAGGATGTGCGGGATCCTTTTGACCCACGGACATTTTGATCATATCCTGGCTGTGGATGAGCTCAGAGAGCATTATCATGTACCGGTTTATGCCTTTGCGGATGAGGAGCCGCTGCTGGCGGATCCTGAGAGCAATCTTTCCGCAGACAATGGCGTGGATTGTTGTATCCGGGCAGACCATCTGCTTCAGGACGGGGAATGCTTTACCCTGGCAGGATGCAGGATCCGGACGATCCACACACCGGGCCACACGAAGGGGAGCTGCTGCTATGAGCTGGTTGATGAGGCCGTCCTTTTCAGTGGAGATACCTTGTTCCGGGAAAGTGCCGGGCGGACAGACTTTCCGGGAGGAAACCTGGAGCAGCTTCTGAGCAGTATTCACAGACTCGTCAACGATCTTCCGGGAGAAACACGTGTATATCCCGGCCATGATGCTGCTACGAGCATAGAGATGGAAGCGAGGTACAATCCCTTTGTCTATGATCTGTATTCTTTTTGAAAACCGCGATTTCGAGCATGATATCTATGAACTGATCCGGGCCTTTTATCCGGCGTGGGAGCTGACATGTATATATTCTGACGGAGATGATCCGTCAGAGACAGCGGATCCGGCGGCACTTTTTTTTCATGTCCGGTATGATGAGGGATCTTTCAGGATCCTCTGCCGGCTGCAGGACTCGTCCACACGTGAGATACAGATCCAAGACGCGGGGCAGACCGGCGATGAAGCCGGGGATGCCCTTATTTGTTGTCAGGAGACAGAGGACAGAGAAACCCGCCTGGCTTTACGCCGGGACAATAAGGACAGGATCAAGCATGCCCTGTACCGGCTGCTGTGCAGCATAACCGGCCGTACCCTTCCCTGGGGGAGTCTCACAGGCATCCGGCCGGTCAAGCTGGCCATGGCCATGCTTGAGGAAGGCGCGGACAGGGAGGCGGCAGAGACATCGTTTCAGACCCATTATCAGACCAGACCGGAAAAAGCCGCTCTGGCAGTCTCAATCGCTCAGACAGAGCGCAGGCTCCTCAGGGATGTCGACATGGAGGGAGGATGGAGCCTGTATGCAGGCATTCCATTTTGCCCCAGCATCTGCCTGTACTGCTCTTTCAGCTCCTATCCACTGGGGATCTGGAAAAAGAGTGTGAACGATTACGTGGACACACTGATCTACGAGATCGGGCAGACCGCCCGGATGATGTCCGCGACCGGCCGCCGCCTGCAGACCATTTATATCGGGGGAGGCACTCCCACGACGCTGGAGCCGGAACAGCTGGACAGACTCCTTTCAGCTCTGGACAAGGCGTTCGGGTTTGAAGATCTGCTGGAATTTACGGTTGAGGCCGGACGCCCGGACAGCATAAATGCGGAAAAGCTGGATGTGCTCAGACACTGGCCCATAACCCGGATTTCAGTCAATCCTCAGACCATGAACCAGGAGACACTGGATCTGATCGGCCGCCGCCATACCGTCGATCAGACAAAAGAAGCATTTTACATGGCCAGGGATCGGGGGTTTGACAATATCAATATGGATCTGATCATCGGACTGCCCGGTGAAAACGCTGACATGGTCCGGCATACGCTGGATGAGATCTTCACGCTTTCACCGGACAGCCTGACGGTTCATACGCTGGCTCTCAAACGGGCGGCAAGACTGAACCTGTTTAAGGACCAATACAGAGAGATTTCCTTTGAGAATAGTCAGCAGATCATGGATATGACAATGGAAACAGCCGTGAAAATGCAGATGAAGCCTTATTATCTGTACCGGCAGAAGAACATGAACGGTAATTTCGAAAATGTCGGATACGCCAAGGTTGACAAAGCAGGGATTTACAATATACTGATTATGGAAGAAAAGCAGCCTGTGATTGCAGTGGGAGCCGGAGGCGCGTCAAAACTGGTATATGATTCGGGAAGGCGCCTTGAACGGGTTGAAAATGTGAAGGACGTTTCCGGCTATATCAACCGGATCGATGAGATGATCGCACGCAAAGAACCTTATATAGCCGCGCTTGGTTTGAGCAAAGGAGACTGATCCTGCAGCTGTACAGCCAGCACCTCGCATTTTCGGCAGCGCAGGCGTGCCCTGGCATGTGCGTGGAACAAAACTCAACATCCAGGACCAGACGCACTTCCAATGCGACGACAGGAGCCTGTGCGTGGCCTGGTAATTGTGAAGGCGTTTGTGACTGAACAGTTATGAACATTGATTTTCAAAAACGGGATATTACAGGAGGAGAAATATTTGCCGCAGATAATAAATGAGCCGGATGACAGATCACCCCGTTTTGTATCCTTTGACCTGCGCTCTGAACTCAAACACGGGATGGCCGTGAGCAATCTTGCCTACGAGGTGGCAAAAAGGATAAAGCTGCCGGAAGACCAGTGCTATGAAATCGCCGTGGCCGGCATGCTTCATGATATTGGCAAACTCCGCCTGAAGGGATATATATATGGCAAACTGCAGGACCCGATGAAGGTGGAAGAACTCAAATACGTGCGCATGCATTCGCAGCTTGGCTATGAAGTGCTCAAGGAACAGGGATGTTACTCGGATTTTGTCCTGGAGAGCGTCCTTTATCATCATGAGAACTATGACGGTTCCGGATACCCGGGTAATCTTTCCGGCAACGCGATCCCTGTCGGTGCACGGATCATGCGCGTTTGTGATGTTTACTGTGCTTTAAATTCAGATCGTCCGTATCGCAAAGCTTTTGATTCACAGACGGTCATGAGGATGATGATCGAGGAGATCAAGCGCTTTGACCTGGAGATTTTTCTGGCCTTTCAGAGAGCGGTACATGACAGCAAAAGAGCTTAGCGAGGTGCTGACTGAACAGTTATATTATATCTATACACAAGGAGGATATATGGCATTAAAGAAAAAACCGGTCACAGGCATGAAGGACATCCTGCCTGCTGAAATGGAGATCCGCAATTATGTGATGAGCATGATCCGTTCCACTTACGGAACGTTTGGATACCAGTGTATTGAAACGCCCTGCGTGGAGCACATAGAAAACCTGTCCAGCAAACAGGGCGGAGAAAATGAAAAGCTGATATTCAAAATCCTTAAAAGAGGAGAGAAGCTGAAGCTTGATGAAGCCTCTTCTGAGGCTGATCTTGTGGACAGCGGCCTGCGTTATGATCTGACGGTTCCGCTTTCCAGATTCTTTTCCGCCAACTCCGGCGAGCTGCCTGTTCCTTTCAAGGCTTTGCAGATGGGAAATGTGTGGCGTGCAGATCGTCCGCAGAGAGGTCGTTTCCGTCAGTTCATGCAGTGTGACATAGATATCCTGGGCGAGCCGGGTTATACCGCGGAGATCGACCTGGTGCTGGCTACGACCACCTTGCTGGACAGGCTTGATTTTAAGGGCTTCTCCATCCGGATCAATGACCGGAGGATCCTCAAGGCCATGGCCGCATACAGCGGGTTCCCCGAGGAAAGCTGGGATCAGGTATTCATCATTCTGGACAAGATGGATAAGATCGGCCTGGACGGCGTGCGTACAGAGCTTTTGGAGATGGGCTTTTCAGAAGACAGCGTCCGGACGTATCTGGATATTTTTGAAAAAGTCACACCGGATATCGCCGGCGTTCAGACATGCAGAGAACTGCTGAGGGATGTGCTCGATGAGACGGTAGCTGCTGAACTTGAGACTATCATCCGTGTGGTGGAAGAAACCCGCAGCGCGGATTTCAGAATGGTCTTTGATCCGACCCTGGTCAGAGGCATGTCATATTATACAGGACCGATCTTTGAGATCTCCATGGATGAATTCGGGGGAAGCGTGGGCGGCGGAGGCCGCTATGACGAGATGATCGGGCGCTTTACAGGGGCGTCTACCAGTGCTGTCGGTTTTTCGATTGGCTTTGAGCGGATCGTCATGCTCCTGCTTGAAAGAGGGTATAAGGTCCCGCAGACAGGAGCCAGAAAAGCTTACCTGCTTGAAAAGAACCTCTCCCCGGATAAACTGACCGAAGTATTCGCGCAGGCTGCCGCCGAGAGAGCGCAGGGCGTTACCGTCAGTATCTGCGCGATGAAAAAGAATAAAAAGTTCCAGAAGGATCAGCTTACCGCTGAAGGATATACGGAATTCGTGGAAGTTTTCAATCGGTAATGGCTCAGAGAGAACTGCGGACGGTGAATGAAACGGGGCAGGCTTTGGGAACGGATTCCTGACGGTCAGTCAGACGGGGCAGGCCCCGGGAACAGACTCCTGACGGTAGAAAGACGGGGTCAGGCCCCGGTAACAGACTCCTGACGGTAGGAAGACGGGGTCAGGCCCTGGGAACAAACTGTGAACGGCGCGTTCATGGTTTGTACATGTGGACCACATGTACAAATCATGAACGCGCCGTTCACAGTTTGTTCCCAGGGCCTGACCCCATCCTCTCCCCCGTTACGCCAACCCCAGCAGTGCCTCCCCCAGCACGTGTCCTCCGTCTGCCGGCTGCCAGCCTGTACCGTCATTGA
>JAFWDX010000236.1 GCA_017515945.1 Blautia sp.
CCACACAGAGAACCGTCCCCTGTGTTCCCCTGTTTTCCTTACTTTAGCACGACATCCGCCGCATAATAATCCGAAAATCCTGCCCAGTGCGGTGTAAAACTCTCAACACGCTCACCCTTGCAGTACAGATGGAGCTCTTCCAGGAGCGGGATCCAGGCGGCATCCTCCACCACGATCTTCTGCTCCAGTGCCTGATATTCCGCCTCACGTTCAGCGTCATCCACAATCGCCCTTGCCGCGGACACCCTTGCCATGATCTCCTCATCCGGATAGTTCAGGCTCCGTTCCTTAGTCTTGTCAGGGCCACCAAAGAATGTAAACATGATGTTGGCAGGATCATTGTAATCCATGCCCCATCGGCCGATGAAGGAATCCATTTCCCCGGATTTTCTCAGATCCAGCCATGCGGAATGGTCATAGGTTTTGATCTCCGCCTTGATTCCCACTGCCGCGAACATCTGGCTCACAGTCTGATATACCAGCTGCAGGTTGGTGGAGGCATTGGAATCCATCGCCATCTCAAAGGAAATGTCACCGTCGCCATATCCGGCCTCCTTCAGCAGCGCCTTCGCCGCCTCCGGATCATACGCGGTCCCCTCCAGCGCATCATTATGCGCCCATATCCCGGAAGGAATGATGCCCATCTGGCGCTGGCCGTTGCCGCTGTAGATACCGCTGATCAGCATGTCCACATCGATCGCCATGCCGATGGCTTTGCGCACCTTGACATCCTTCAGATATTCGTTATTCTCATTAAGGCCCATAAAGAGCATGCCTACTGTAGGCGTACTCACCAGCTGATCCGCATACTGAGTCTTGTAAGAGGACTCTACAATAGCGCTGTCCTGATTCTGCAGGTCAAGCAGATCCAGCTCTCCGTTCTGGAACTTGAGGTTCTGCGTATTGGCATCCGGGATCACGCTGACGACGACCTTCTTTGCGGAAGGCTCGTCACCCCAGTATTTCTCATTGTACTCCAGGGTATAATGGTCATTTGTGACCCATTCCGTGACGATGTACGGCCCGCTGCCGATCGTGTCCGCCGGTTCGCTACCGAAATTCTGCACCGTCTCCATCGTCTCCGCGTCCACGATGGACATCGCCGGCGCGCTCAGCTCCGCCAGGAATCCGGCATTCGGCGCGTCCAGTTTAACGGTGAAATGCGTATCATCCGTCACCGTAAAGCCCTCCAGTTCATCAGCCGTCCCGTCCATCACGGCCTGGCCGCCGGCGACCTCCAGCGGGATCTCCGTATTCATATTGGCAGCCTTCAGAAGGCGTTCAAAGCTGTATTTCACGTCCGACGCGGTCAGTGTATTACCATTGGAAAAGACGACCCCGTCCCTCAGGACAAAATCATAGGTCAGCCCATCCTCACTCACCGTGTAATCGGTACACAGACTGCCCACCACCTCAGCGGTGCCGTCCTTTGTGCGCGTCTCAAAAAGGCGGTCAAAAATATTCATCGGGATCATGTAGTCGTCCGTAGTCTTCGCCACGTCCATCGTGGAAATATCATAAAAAATCGCGGAGCGGAGCACTCCTTCGGCCGCCTCGCCGGCATGTACGGCTGCTGCGGACACGGCTGCCAGGGCCAGTGACATCGATAAAAGCGCAGTATAATTTCTTTTCATGTTTTTCCTCCCTCTTCCACTTTAAAATTTAAAAGTATCCTTCAGGCCCAGCCACTTCTGATCCTTGTCCGAAAGCTTCAGCGGCGCACCGTCCACCATATACCCCTCAGCACAAGGCGTCCCGTGATATTCGCCCGTCAGCTCCGGCCAGTCGATCTCGATCTGGGGATCATTCCATGCCAGGCCGCCTTCATCATCCGGATGATAAAAGTCATCGCACTTATAGCAGAACTCCGCTTCATCGGAAAGAACCAGAAAGCCATGCGCGAACCCGCGGGGGATCAGGAACTGAGCCTTATTCTCCTCTGTCAGGAGCTCACCATGCCACTTCCCGTATGTCGCACTGCCTGTTCTCAGATCCACCGCGACGTCAAAAACCGCACCGCGGATCACACGTACGAGCTTGGTCTGGGGAAACTGCTTCTGAAAATGCAGCCCTCTCAGGACGCCCTTTGTGCTCATGCTCTGATTGTCCTGGACAAAATTGTAATCCAGGCCTGCATCAGCCATGTCCCGGGCAGAATAGGTCTCCATGAAATATCCACGACTGTCGCCGTATACGGCAGGAGTGATCAGGCATAATCCCTCAATACCGCTCAGATTTTTTTTCACCTCTATTTTTCCCATAAATCAACGGTTCTCCTTTATTTTCGTCTATAACTGCCCGGAGATTCACATCTAAACACTCCTGAGCACTTATATGTATGCCATGTTTCGAATTGCATACCGGTATTGTATCCGAAAAATGAAATTATTGCAAGGTGCTCAAGATGAGTCACGGGGACAGGTTCCCTGACTCACACCTACGTGTGAGTCAG
>JAFWDX010000026.1 GCA_017515945.1 Blautia sp.
CAAGGTTCTTTATCATAACATAAGGTTGTTTCCCAAAAATGTTGAAACCTTTCTTCTTTTATTTTATAATAAAGGATAAATATTTGCAATATCCGGAGGAGTGACTTATGGAAAAGACTTTTTCTCAGATGACCAACCGCGAGCTTTTTACCATCCTGACGGGAGATGCCGATCCCGTAGCCAAATTTCATCTGCAGAATGTGGTGCGGGCCTACCTGGCCTATTCACACAGGCACCCGGAGCATCCCGAGGCGGATCTGCAGACCATGGTACAGGAGTATCTGAAGGGTGTCTACACTGAAGAAAGCAATTCGTAACTGTGAAGGAGCTTGTGACTGAACAGTCACAGCAATTAAATGCAAAAAGAAAGCGGGTCTCTGTGCCAAAGCACATAGACCCGCTTTCTTTGCGCAGGAGGGAAATCCCTCCTGCGATTTATATCTTATATCTTATTTCTTCTGGGCGATCGCAGCCTGTGCAGCGGCAAGGCGGGCGATCGGTACACGGAAGGGTGAGCAGGAAACATAGTTAAGACCGATCTTGTTGCAGAACTCTACAGAAGTCGGATCTCCGCCATGCTCACCGCAGATACCGAAGTGCAGCTTGGGATTGGCGGGCTTGCCAAGGGCAATGGTCATCTCCATCAGCTTGCCGACACCGGTCTGATCCAGTTTTGCGAACGGATCGTTCTCAAGGATCTTGGCATCATAGTAATCGGTAAGGAACTTGCCGGAGTCATCACGGGAGAAGCCATAGGTCATCTGCGTCAGGTCATTGGTACCGAAGCAGAAGAAGTCAGCCTCTTTGGCAATGGCGTCAGCTGTCAGAGCAGCTCTCGGGATCTCGATCATGGTGCCGACCTGATACTCGAGGTCAATGCCGGCAGCGGCGATCTCTGCATTTGCAGTATCGACAATGATCTTCTTGACGAACTTAAGCTCCTTGACATCGCCTACCAGCGGGATCATGATCTCGGGGCAGACTTTCCAGCCGGCATGAGCCTTCTGAACATTGATAGCCGCACGGATGACAGCCTTTGTCTGCATGACGGCGATCTCAGGATATGTAACGGCCAGACGGCAGCCACGGTGACCCATCATGGGGTTAAACTCCTTGAGGGACTCGATGATGGCTTTGATGGTCTCGACGCTCTTGTTCTGAGCCTTGGCCAGCTTCTCGATATCCGCTTCCTCTGTGGGAACGAACTCATGCAGAGGCGGATCCAGGAAACGGATGGTAACGGGGTCGCCTTCGAGGGCTTCAAAGAGGCCTTCAAAGTCGCTCTGCTGCTCGGGCAGGATCTTGGCCAGGGCGGCCTCTCTCTCCTCTGCAGTCTCGGAGCAGATCATCTCACGGAAAGCGTCGATCCTGTTGCCGGAGAAGAACATATGCTCTGTACGGCAAAGACCGATACCCTCTGCGCCAAGCTCACGGGCCTTTCTGGCATCCTCGGGCGTATCCGCGTTGGTGCGGACCTTCATGGTGCGGTACTTGTCAGCCCAGCTCATGATCCTGCCGAACTCACCTGCGATGGAAGCGTCCACAGTCGGGATCAGGCCGTCATAGATGTTACCGGTGGAGCCATCCAGAGACAGGAAATCTCCCTCGTGGAACTCCTTGCCGCCAAGGGTAAAGCACTTGTTCTCCTCGTCCATGACGATATCGCCACAGCCGGATACACAGCACTCGCCCATACCGCGGGCAACAACAGCCGCATGGCTGGTCATGCCGCCGCGGACAGTCAGGATACCCTGCGCGCTCTTCATGCCGGTGATGTCCTCAGGAGAAGTCTCCAGACGGACCAGGACGACCTTCTCGCCCTTGGCAGCCCATGCCACAGCGTCCTCAGCGGAGAAGACGATCTTGCCGCAGGCAGCTCCCGGAGAAGCGCCAAGGCCCTTGCCGATCGGCTTGGTGGCTTTAGGAGTGGCAGCGTCAAACTGCGGATGAAGGAGTGTATCCAGGTTACGCGGATCGATCATGGCGACCGCTTCTTCCTCTGTGCGCATGCCTTCGTCGACCAGATCGCAGGCGATCTTCAGAGCGGCCTGAGCGGTACGTTTGCCGTTACGGGTCTGGAGCATGTAGAGCTTTTCGTTCTCTACGGTGAACTCCATATCCTGCATGTCTCTGTAGTGATTTTCAAGGGTCGCGCAGACCTGTTTGAACTGCTCGAATGCCTTGGGGAATTTATTCTCCATCTCGGTGATGTGCATCGGGGTACGTACGCCGGCCACGACGTCCTCGCCCTGTGCATTTGTCAGGAACTCACCAAAGAGGCCCTTGTTGCCGGTCGCAGGGTCACGTGTGAAGGCAACGCCGGTACCGCAGTCATCGCCCATGTTGCCGAATGCCATCATCTGTACGTTGACGGCGGTGCCCCATGAGTAGGGGATATCGTTGTCGCGGCGATACACGTTGGCTCTGGGGTTATCCCAGGAACGGAAGACGGCCTTGATGGCGCCTACCAGCTGCTCCTTGGGATCAGACGGGAAATCAGCACCGATCTTGTCCTTGTACTCAGCCTTGAACTGGTTGGCCAGCTCTTTGAGGTCATCCGCGGTAAGCTCGACGTCGAGTTTGACGCCGCGTTCGGCTTTCATCTTGTCGATGAGCTCTTCGAAGTATTTTTTGCCTACTTCCATGACAACGTCGGAGTACATCTGGATAAATCTTCTGTAGCAGTCCCATGCCCATCTGGGATTGCCGGATTTAGCAGCAAGTACTTCCACAACGTCCTCATTAAGACCAAGGTTAAGGATGGTATCCATCATGCCGGGCATGGAAGCTCTGGCACCGGAACGGACGGAAACGAGCAATGGATTTTCCCTGTCTCCGAATTTCTTGCCGGTGATGCCTTCCATCTTGTCGATGGCTTCCAGTACCTGACCCATGATCTCGTCATTAATCTGTCTGCCGTCTTCGTAATACTGGGTGCAGGCTTCTGTTGTGATGGTAAAGCCCTGCGGAACCGGGAGACCCAGGTTGGTCATTTCAGCCAGATTGGCACCTTTGCCTCCGAGCAGGTTACGCATATCGGCGTTCCCCTCAGTAAACATGTAAACCCATTTTGCCATTTGCATTTCCTCCTAATTTAGTTTTCATTGTTACATTTATTGAGGAACCATTAAAATAACCAATATGATCAGGTCATTTCTGACCGGTTCCTAAAAAAATACGCACATAGTTATTTTATAAATATTAGGCGGTTTCGTCAAGTGTTATAACGATAACAATGCCTGTTTTTTCAAAAACAGGCATTGTAGACATCATTGCTGAATTGTAACTGTTCAGTCACAAGCTCCTTCACAGTTACGCTGAATTCAGCTGTTCAATTTTATCTCAGATCATGTGATCAGTCAGGATCACATTTCCTTTTTTCTGCGAGTGCGGCCGGCAGCTCCGGGCATGGTCATGACCAGATGTCTGGGCAGACCGTTGACCATGATCGGCTGATAATCGCCCTGGATCAGCGGGTTGATGTAATCGACGAAATCCTTTGTCACATATGTGGCATCCTTGTTCATCCAGCTCCTCGGAACCAGCTTCTCCTCGTTGGCGATACGGTGTACATCATAGATACCGGTCGTGGCCATGTAAGGATCGTCGGAGAGACGGTCGATGACGACCATCTTGCCGGTGTCGCCTTCATCGGCAGCCTTGACAGCGGCGCCGCCTACCATGAATGCCTCGTCGATATCCACGCGGGATGCCATATGGGACGCGCTTCTCTGCAGTGTGGACAGCTCCACGGCACGGGTCTTGCAGCCGACCTCTGCGGAAAGGTAATTAGCCAGATAGCTGGCTGTGCCGCCCATCTGCTTGTGACCGAACGCATCGACGCTGTCTGCGCCGTTGCCAAGCTCACATACATAGCGTCCATCCGCGAGCTTGATGCCCTCGGAAACAGCGATCACGATGGAATCCTTTCTCTCCAGGAGATCCTGTACCTTCTTCATAAAGGCATCCAGATCGAAGGGAACCTCCGGCAGATAGATCAGATCGGGGCCGTCACAGTCCTCGGTCTTTGCGAGAGCGGTCGCGCCGGTCAGCCAGCCTGCGTTCCTGCCCATGATCTCCATGATGGTGATCTGTTTTTTCTTATAAGCAAGACCCTGCGCATCGCGGATCACTTCCTTTGTCGCTGCGCCGATATATTTGGCAGCGCTGCCGAAACCAGGTGTATGATCAGTGAGTGCCAGGTCATTGTCGATGGTCTTCGGCACGCCGAGGAATTTCTGGTTATGACCTGTAAGGATCGCATAGTCAGAAAGCTTCTTGATGGTATCCATGGAATCATTTCCGCCGATGTAAATAAAAGCGTCAATGTCAAGCTTGGCCAGGATCTCAAAAATCTTCTCATAGATCGCCTTGTCCTCATGGATCTCCGGCAGTTTGAAACGACAGGAACCGAGGAAAGCAGAAGGCGTTCTCTTGAGCAGTTCGATATCCAGAGCAGTATGGATCTGCGTGGAAAGATCGATATACTGTTCGTCGAGAAGTCCCTGAATGCCGTGAATCATCCCGTAAACCTTGTCAAAGCCTCTCTCGATGGCGTTCTTATAAACACCGGCAAGGCTGGAATTGATAACTGCGGTAGGGCCGCCGGACTGTCCGACGATGATGTTGCGTTTTTTGGCCATGGTGAGTTTATTCCTCCTTATGGAAATCCTGTTTTATATCGCGTAATATAGTAGCAATAAACCCCCGTAAAGTCAACCATTTTATGCATGGCTTTACATGATTTGCTTGTATTTTATCACCGGTTATGCTAGTGTAAAGATGTATAGAATAATTGCTGTAACTGTTCAGTCAGCACCTCGTATTTCATGCGAGGCGTGTGGTATAAAAGTCCGGCAGCCAGGTCCAGACGCACTTCCGTTGCGACGAAATGTGCCTCCGTCCGGCCTTATAACTTTGAAAATGCCTGCAACTGGACAGCTAGCCCTTCAGGCTGCATTTCAGGAGGTTATTATGGATAATACAATGAACGACACCGCTGCCGACTCCTGTTCACCACAGGACTGCGAGTCATGCAGTGGCTGCGGCAGTGTTCCCCGCATGGATGAGGCCCATCAGACCATTACGCTCACCCTTGATGACGACAGTGAGATCTGCTGCCAGATCCTCACGATCTTTGCCGTTCAGGAGCATGACTACATTGCCCTTCTCCCGCTCGACGAAGAGGGGGAAAACACCACAGGAGAGGTATATCTGTACAGGTTCACACAGACACCCGGCGGCGATCCCATGCTCAGCAACATCGAGGATGACGCGGAATACGAAGCCGTCGCCCGTGCCTTTGAGGCCGTCTGCACTAAAATCATGGAAGGCGATGAACAGTAGTAACTGTTCCGTCAGCGCCTCGCATTTACTGCGACACCGCAGGCGTGCCTTGGCAGGTGCGTAAGAAAAAAGATGAGCAGCCGAGGCCACACCGAAGGCGTCCCTTGAGAGGCGCAGCTTCCAATGCGACGAATGGAGCCTGCGCCTGGCCTCGTAACTGTGAAGGAGCTTGTGACTGAACAGTTACGGGCAATAAAAAACAGCCCCTTACAGGGCTGTTTTTTATTGCGTCGTGCTGCCGAAACCACCGTTTCTGACTGCACAGACCTCATCGTCCAACGTAATGCCGAAGGGAGTAAATATCCCCTGCATGAAACCGGTATGGGCCTCTACATAAACAGTACGGTTTTCGTTGGAATCATTGGTAAGCTTTGCAAATATATGGCCTTCGTTATCCGAATCATAATAATCACTGTCGATGATTCCGACCGTATTGTTCAGCTGCAGACGATATTTAAATCCGAGGCCGCTGCGGGGAAAGCACATCAGAACCCAGCCATCCTCCATCCAGGCACGGATGCCCGTTGGCAGTTTGATCGTCTCTCCGGGCTTCAATGTAAAGGAGACCGGAGCAAAGAAATCATATCCGGCGCTTCCCTGTGTGGCCCGCCGGGGCAGCTCGATCGACTCATAGATCTGATCGATCAGCCCGGCACAGTCCTCCGGAAAGGCTTCTGCCCAGTCCTTCGCAAATCTGTCCCGGCTGACCTTGCAAAAACGCGCGATCCTTTCCATCAGCCGACAGTCACCGCTGCATCCGCCGGCACATCCTTGATGCTGAAGCTCATACGGCCCATCTTATCCTTGCCGAGGCATTTTACCTTGACTTTGTCGCCTAGGGTGAGCACGTCCTCCACGCGGTTGATCCGCTCTTTGACCATCTTGGAGATGTGGACCATACCCTCCTTACCGGGTGCGAATTCGACAAACGCGCCGAACTCTTTGATGCTGACAACCTTGCCGGCCAGGATCTGTCCCTCTTCAAAATCCGTCGCAATGATCTGAACCATCCTTCGGGCTTCTTCCATATTCTTTGCGTCCACACCGCAGATGGATACATTGCCGTCGTCCGTGATGTCGATCTTGACTCCGGTGCGTTCGATGATATCGTTGATGGTCTTTCCGCGCTGTCCGACCACATCACCGATCTTCTGCGGATCGATGGAGATCTGGATGATCTTAGGCGCATAGGGTCCGACCTCAGGTCTGGGCTCAGCGATGGTCTTTTCAAGCACCTCTGTGAGGATGTATTCCCTCGCTTCTTTTGTCCGGCGGATCGCTTCCTCCACGATCGGTCTGGTCAGGCCGTGGATCTTTATATCCATCTGAATGGCTGTGATCCCGTCGTGAGTACCGGCTACCTTGAAGTCCATGTCGCCGAAGAAATCCTCCAGGCCCTGGATATCGGTAAGAACCAGATAGTCATCGTCTGTCTCACCCGTCACCAGTCCGCAGGAGATACCTGCCACAGGCTTTTTGATCGGAACGCCTGCCGCCATGAGGGACATGGTGGACGCACAGATGCTGGCCTGTGAAGTGGAGCCGTTGGATTCAAAAGTCTCAGACACCGTACGGATCGCATAGGGGAACTCCTCCGGTGTCGGGAGCACCGGTACCAGAGCGCGCTCGGCCAGTGCGCCATGTCCGATCTCACGTCGTCCCGGTCCTCTGGAAGGCTTTGTTTCGCCTACGGAATAGGACGGGAAATTATAATGATGCATATAACGTTTGCTGACTTCAAATTCATCCAGCCCGTCCAGACGCTGTGCCTCGGAAAGCGGGGCGAGGGTCGTTACTGTACAGATCTGTGTCTGGCCGCGGGTGAACATGGCAGAACCGTGTACACGGGGAATGATGTCAACTTCGGCCGCGAGCGGACGGATCTGGGTAATGGCTCTGCCGTCGGGACGCTTGTGATCCTTGAGGATCATTTTACGTACTGTTTTTTTCTGATACTGGTAAACGGCCTCTCCAAGGACTTCCAGCCACTCCGGCTTTTCAGCGAATGCCTCTTTAAGTCTGTCGGTGATCGCCGCAATGTTGTCTTCTCTGACCTGTTTTTCGTCCGTAAAGACCGCTTCTTCCATCTCTTCCGGCGGAACGATGGCGCGGATCGCTTCAAAGAGTTCCTCCGGAACGGCGCATGAAGCATATGCATGCTTCGGCTTGCCGCACTCTGCCACGATCTTGTCGATGAACCCGATGATCTCTACATTGATCTCATGAGCCTTGTAAATGGCTTCGATCATCTGATCCTCCGGCACCTCATTGGCTCCGGCTTCGATCATGATCACCTTGTCTCTCGTGGAAGCGACCGTCAGTTTGAGATCAGATATTTCTTTCTGGGCAAGACTCGGGTTGATGATGAACTCACCATCGATCAGGCCCACCTGTGTAGCCGCACAGGGTCCGTCAAACGGAATATCCGAGATGCAGGTGGCGATCGAAGAGCCAAGCATGGCCAGTACTTCCGGATTGCACTCGGGATCCACGGACATGACCATATTGACGAGCGTTACATCATTTCGATAGTCCTTCGGGAAAAGAGGACGCATCGGTCTGTCGATTACGCGGCTCGTGAGAATGGCATGCTCGCTGGCTTTGCCCTCGCGCTTGTTAAAGCCTCCGGGGATCTTCCCTACCGCATACATTTTTTCTTCATATTCTACGCTCAGGGGGAAGAAGTCGATCCCTTCACGAGGTTCTCTCGACGCAGTGGCCGTAGACAGGATCGTGGTATCTCCGTAATGCATCAGAGCTGCCCCGTTTGCCTGTTTCGCCACGCGGTCTATATCCACCGTAAGCGTATGCCCGGCCAGTTCCATTGAAAAGCTTTTGTACATATTATACTCCTATGCAATATTTACATCCTATTGATAATGTGATTAAATGACAAAAAAAGGGCGGATAAAAATCCGCCCTGTGTTTTATTTTCTCAGACCAAGCTTCTCGATCAGTGCACGATAGCGATTGATGTCTTTGTCCTTGAGGTAAGCAAGCAGGC
>JAFWDX010000237.1 GCA_017515945.1 Blautia sp.
AGTCAGAGGGACAGGTTCCTTGACTCACACGCATGTGTGAGTCAAGGAACCTGTCCCCCTGACTCATTCCTGACTCATTTCATTTATACCAGAAGCACATCATCGTAATATCATCAAACTGCGGCGCCCCGTCCACGAATTCATCGATTCTTTGACGGAGATGCCGGAGCAGTTCATCCGGAGCCGCGTCCGGATCCTCATTCAGAGCCTGCAGCATGCGCTCCGTGCCGAACATCTTATTATGCGTGTCTGTCGCTTCCGGAACACAGTCGGTGTAGACAAAGAGTCTGTCGCCGGGGTGCAGTTCAAAGGTACGTTCGCGGAACGGAGTGTCCTCCAGCGCACCGACGATAGGGCTGTGTCTGTATTCAACGAGCTCATACTCTCCGCCTGCGCGGCGCAGCACCGGATGTTCGTGACCGGCATTGACAGCAACGCCTTTGCCTGTGGTCAGGTCCACGATGGCGAGCCAGACCGTCACAAAGTATGATGAATCATTGCCCTCACAGAACTGGTTGTTTACATGATAGAGGATCTCGCCGGGGCTTTCGCCTGTGTTCGCGCGGTTCTTGATGAGCGATTTGGCCCGGACCATGAAAAGGGCGGCCGGCACACCTTTGTTGGAAACATCGGCCATCACGAGGGCCAGGTGCGTATCATCGATAAAGAAGTAATCGTAGAAGTCGCCGCCGACCTCCTTGGCAGGGTTCATAGTCGCGCAAAGTTCGGAGGCAGTGCGGGCGGACAGATCCGGGTGGCCGTCCGGAAGCATCTGGGACTGAAGCCTGGAAGCGACCTCCAATTCTACCTCGATCCTTTCATTTTCAGCCGTGATCGTTTCGATCCGTTTGACGTGCTCGTCCATCTCCTCTGTCAGGAGGGAAAAATCCACGGCCAGGCGGCCGATCTCATTTTTCCTGACCCCGCCCCCCAGGTAGCCATGCAGGACTTTCGAAATATTGGACCGGACTGCGGCGCTGTCCTTGTACTCCGTAAAGTGGCGGATATTCTGCTGCACCTTCTGCAGCGGCCTGACCACATAAAAAAACAGGTGGAGCAGAATGAGCTGCGAAAGCAGGAACTGAAAGATCATGGCATTAAAGGTTCCGTACCTCGTCTCATACTTCACCTCTTTCATCACACTTGCCAGTTCAAAAGAGGCCCCGACCAGGACAGGGTGTCCTTCGATCCAGTCGAGGAGCACATAAGCATCCATATACCCCCCACTCTCATCGAGCTTCTCGGCCTTTGTATTGACGCCCGTCACGGAACCCGCCTTGAAGACTGCCTCCCGCATGGCCTCCTGGAGCTCCGGCTTGGACGCAGCCGAGGTGACCACACCCAGCGGATAGACCTCATGGTACGCAGTGCCTCTGGGCGCGCCCGGAACAGCGGCGCTGAAAAGGTAATACTGCTTTTCAAACGGATGTGCGGAATCCTCTCCGTCCGTCACGATACAATAAAGGAAGTCCACATGATAGCTTGCCTTGATCTGGTTTATACGAGTGATCAGCCATGAATAGGCAATCTCGGCATACAGCTTCTGATCCTCCTCAGACATAGCTCTGAGTTCGGATGTCTGCACATATCTGAGCTGCAGATCCGAATACCGTTCATTCAGGATCGCGCACTTCTCCTTGGTCTGCTTACCCGTCACAAAATTGACGTCATACTCGATATCCATCGTATCCGCATGGGAATACCAGTACCGCAGCAGCCAGCTGTAAGCCGGAAATTCCTTTACCGCCGCGATCGTTTCGGTGGAAACCTCTCCGACATACGTCTGGATCCCTTCTCTCCTTGCCATCTCCGTATGCCGTTTTTCGGAAAAATACGTAAATATCCCGATGACCGCCACGCTTAAGATGACCAGCCGGTAGATCTGGAAGACAAGGCCGTGTATATGTAATTTATCCTCAATATTGTTTTTCATTATTCAGGATCCTTCATGCAATGTACAGCCACTGGCTCAAACTTCATTTTTGTCCAGTTGTCATTATACCTGACTGATATTTTTTCGTCAAGAACGTCAGATGAGTCAGGGGGACAGGTTCCTTGACTCATTTCACGGGGACAGTTTTCTTGACTCATGTTGAGTCACGGGGACAGGTTGCCTCATTTGTAACTGTTCAGTCACAAGCTCCTTCACAGTTACGAGGCCAGGCGCGGGCTCCTTTCGTCGCATTGGAAGTGCGCCTGGCCTTGACTGTTCATCTTTTGATCCACGCACCTCGCAGTAAATGCGAGGTGCTGACTGAACA
>JAFWDX010000238.1 GCA_017515945.1 Blautia sp.
CGTGGAACGGATCAGAAAGCTTTGAAGCAGCGTAACTGAGAAGCGGATGCAGACAGGAGAGTCAGAATGTCGAAATATATCTTTGTTACAGGGGGCGTTGTTTCAGGTCTCGGGAAGGGAATCACGGCCGCATCGCTGGGAAGGCTTCTGAAGGCCAGAGGCCTGCGGGTTGCAGCGCAGAAGCTGGATCCATACATCAATGTAGACCCCGGCACGATGAGTCCCTACCAGCACGGAGAGGTGTATGTCACGGAGGATGGAGCGGAGACAGATCTTGATCTGGGCCATTATGAGCGCTTTATCGACGAAGACCTGAACCGGTATTCCAACCTGACTTCGGGAAAGGTATACTGGAATGTGTTAAACAAAGAACGCAAGGGGGAGTACCTTGGTTCAACGGTTCAGGTGATCCCGCATATCACCGATGAGATCAAGGCCTTTGTCTATCGCGTGGGAGACCAGACCGGAGCAGACGTTGTGATCACGGAGATCGGCGGCACGATCGGCGACATAGAGTCCCAGCCTTTCCTGGAAGCGGTACGGCAGATATCGCTGGAGATCGGGGAGAAGGACAGCCTTTTTATACATGTGACGCTTGTCCCGTATCTGCATGGCTCCAATGAGCATAAATCAAAGCCCACACAGCATTCCGTGAAAGAGCTTCAGGGAATGGGAATCAAGCCGGACATCATCGTGCTGCGCTGCGATGAACCTCTCGAAGAGAGCATCTTCCGGAAAATTGCCATGTTCTGTAATGTCAAGGAGGACTGCGTGATCGAGAACAGGACGCTGGAAAGCCTGTACGAGGCCCCGCTCATGCTGGAAGAGGCCGGTTTTTCCTCTGTGGTATGCAGGGAGCTTGGTCTGGACGTGCCGGAGCCTGATCTGACAGAATGGAAAGAAATGGTCTCCCGGATCCACAACAGGAACCGTGAGGTGACGATCGGACTGATCGGGAAATATGTACAGCTGCATGACGCTTATCTTTCTGTGGCAGAGGCCCTGGCCCATGCCGGTTTTTCCCTGGATGCCCATGTGAAGATCGAATGGATCGATTCAGAGCGGATCGATCCGTCGAACTGTGCATCGGTCCTGAAGAATCTGCAGGGAATTCTGGTTCCCGGAGGCTTTGGAAACAGGGGGATCGAGGGAATGATCCTTGCGGCAGAGTATGCCCGGACACGCAGGATCCCGTACCTGGGGATCTGTCTCGGCATGCAGGTGGCGGTGATCGAATTTGCCAGACATGCTGCAGGTATCGCAGATGCCTGTTCCGGAGAATTCCCGCATCCGTCTGATCACCGCGTCATCGATTTCATGCCGGGACAGTCCGATGAGATCGATAAAGGAGGGACACTCAGGCTGGGCAGCTATCCATGCAGGATCGTGCCGGAGACCCTGATGGCGCGCTGCTACGGTGAAAAGGAAATACGGGAGCGGCACCGCCACAGATATGAGTTCAACAATGATTACCGCGATGTACTTGAGGAGCATGGGCTGATCATTTCCGGGATTTCGCCGGATGGCCGACTGGTCGAGACGATAGAACTGAAGGATCAACCGTTTTTCCTTGGTGTCCAGTATCATCCTGAATTCAAATCCAGGCCGAACCGGCCGCATCCGGTATTCCGGGAATTTGTCAGGGCTGCATGCGGGATCGCAATCACAGAAACGATGTGACAATGGAAGCTTATACCAGAGGGCCTGAATACGTGGAATGCTTTGCATCCACGTATTCAGACCCTCTGCATATACCGTGCGGAAACTCAGGGACATTTTCCATTTATCTGATCGCGCGACTATAGAAGGAGCCTCCGACGGAACACTTTCTGATGATATATTGATTTGCCCTCTTCTCCAGTGTATCGTCGAGTGGTTCCAGGCGGACTGTTCCATACTTTCTGCTAAGAGCGCTCATAAGAAGCCAGTCGCTGACATGCGGATTTTTGGGCAGGAGAGGGCCGTGGAGATAGGTCCCGATCACATTTTTGTACATGACGCCTTCACAGCCGTCTTCCCCATTATTTCCGTTTCCATACAGAACCCGGCTTCCGAATGGTTTGTTGCTTCCGATGTAAGTTCGCCCTCCGTGATTTTCAAATCCCACAATTTCATAAGGGAATTCCCTGTTCTCCATAACCACATTTGATATCAGGCGCGGACTCTTCTGTTCGGTATACAGATCGATCAGCGACAGACCATCCATTCTGCCGTCAGGGGTATCATAGTAGTGCCCAAGGAGCTGATATCCTCCGCAAATCGCCAGAACCGTGCCGCCGTCTTCCACATATGCATGAAAATCCTCCCGGATCTTTCTGAGCCTGGTACAGACGATCTGCTGTTCACGGTCTGAACCGCCTCCCAGCAGGACGAGATCGGTGCCCGAAAAATCGACAGGATCATCCAGTCTGTATTCCGTTACCTGCACATCTATGCCACGCCATCTGCACCGCATGACAAGGCTCTGGATATTTCCTCTGTCTCCATACAGATTCAGGAGATCCGGATACAGGTGGGCAATGTTTAACTTCATGCGTCTCTCTCCTTTTTACGTTTTGTGAGAAACTGATGTGCCGGGAACAGAGCGGTGTAATTGACCAGCACATAAAGATTTTCACTTCCGGAAGCCAGTTTCTTTTCGATCGCCATTTCGGGCGTTTCAGCCGTTTCCGATTCGATCTGCGCATACTTGAGCCTGAGCTGCATGTCCAGGGCACGGATTCCGCTGACGGTCACCGAGCGGATGGAAGGATCTGCGATCCTGTCAAATTCCACGTCCCAGAGCCATGAAATATCCTTACCGTCTGGCGCGTGATCATTGATCGCAATGATGACGTCTTTTTCGGCTGAATCCTGCAGCATGGCGTCAATGTTCTGGTTAAATGCCGCCGGATTTTTTGCAAGATTTAAAAGGACCTTCTGTTTTCCGAACCGGAATATTTCGTTTCTTCCGAAGCCCGGCGTAAATGTTTTCAACGTTTCCGAAAAAAGGCTGCAGTCATGTTCATCTTCCTTCAAAGCACTGTAGACAGCCAGCAGATTATATACGCTGTAGAGCCCTCTGAAATCCGTTTTGATCCTGTGCCCGTTAACCGTAAAGCTTACGCCGCCATCCAGCCGTATTTCTGAAGCTGTATAAGACGGAATCGGGCGTGAAAAGGCGCAGGAAGAGCATCTGTAAACTCCCATCTGGCCAAAATGATAGAATGAATAGAGTAAAGGAGCACCGCAGCGTTTGCAGAATCTTCCTTCGCGGACCTCCGTGTCCGTGTTCCCGGACTCCTTTCCGACGGCTTCTACCGGTTCGCTGATCCCGTAAGTCACAAACGGATTCCCGGATTCCTCTGCGAGATATACGGAGAGAGGATCATCCGCATTGATGATCAGCTTCATGTCAGGGACTTCTCTGATGGCTTCCAGGAGGAGCTTTATGGTCGTATCGATTTCTCCGTACCGGTCCAGCTGGTCTCTGAAGAGATTGGTGAGGATCAGGTAATCCGGTTTCATAGCGGAAAAGACCTTCCGGGCGGACGCTTCATCCACTTCCACGCAGGCATAGTCGGCAGACAGACGGCCGGTCAGACCGGCTCTTTCCGTAAATGCTCCGGTCACACCCCACAGCATGTTGGCGCCGAGGTGATTGCAGACTACTGTATTTCCTTCTGCCTCAAGCATATGGCGCAGGACGTTGTTTGTGGTCGTCTTGCCGTTTGTACCACATACGGCGAAAATCTTTTTCCGGACTCCGGAGGAAAGATCTTTCAGCACAGAAGGTGAAACCAGCAGGGCTGCCTTTCCCGGCAGGGAAGAACCGCTGCTGCCGTGCAGCCTGCTCCCCAGCGTTGTAAGCTTTGCGGCATCCACTGCAAGCATGTCGATAAGATTCCAAGTCATATAGAATGCCCCCTGAAAAATGCAAAAAAGGCGCCTTGAAGAAAACTCTCAAGACGCCTTTGCCTTTATGAACAAGTTTATTACATCATATCGCATGGCTTTTGTCAAGAATGAGTCAAGGGTTGAGTCAGGGGGAC
>JAFWDX010000239.1 GCA_017515945.1 Blautia sp.
GAACTCAAACTGTTCCTCCGTCTCCACACCCTCGCAGAGAGGCTCAAGCCCCATGCCGCGGGTGCCTTCAATGATATAGGTCATCAGTACGCCGCTTTTGCGGTTGGTCTCACGGCTGCGAAGAAAGACCAGATCCATCTTCAGGACGTCAAACTCGTATTCCGCCAGGGAATTGAGGGATGAATACCCGCTGCCGAAGTCATCCAGCCAGATTTCGTATCCCATCTGTCTGAGCCTGTTGCACTCCGCGCGGATATGGCCGACGTTGTCATTCAAGGCACTCTCGGTGATCTCGATGTCCAGCATGTTCCGGGGCACATTGTATTCCCGGCAGGTGTTTTCGATGATGCTGACGATGTCGCAAAGGTCAAAATCCAGCCGGGATATATTCACGGAGACGGGCACTGCCTGCTCGCCGGCCTTTACCAGCTCCGTGTAATCCTCGCAGACTTTCCTGACCACGTACTCGTCCACCAAATTGATGAGCTGATACTGCTCCAGGGTATCGATGAAATCCGCCGGAGAGAGCATGCCAAAGGTGGAATCCACCCAGCGCACGAGGGCTTCATACCCGCAGATCTTCCCTGTCTTTACCCGCACCACCGGCTGGTAAAAGACCTTGATATACTCCTGTTCGATCGCCTTGTCGATATTATCCACCACGTACTGCTGCCGGCGCATACGGTCGCGCATCATTTCATCATACACGCAGTAAAAGACGTCATGTCTTCTCTTTATGCTGTTGCAGGCCAGCCTCGCATGATCGCAGGCCAGGCCGACCTCCGCCCTCCGGTTGTCCAGAAAATAAATGCCGGCTTTGAACCGCACCTTCTTGTTCACATCCTCCGAACGCAGGATGGTCTTATACAGCTCCTCGACTCTGTTAATGATCTCTTCCTTGGCTCCGGAATCGCAGACGACAAAATGATCGTCCGAAAAACGCGCAACCGTGCCGCCCGCAAAGACCTTACGGAGTTTTTCCGCAAAATACCGGAGCATTTCATCGCCCATGGCAAAGCCAAGGCGTTCATTGTACAGCTTGAAATTCGGGAAATCAAAGTGTACGATCGCATAATTCCTGCGGCGTCCCTCCGGTGAAGACAAGGACAGCTGGACCCGCTGGTAAAAGAGGGACATATTAAACAGCCCTGTCAGCTCATCGATGTCGTGATTGGCGGCAAGGATCTCCGCCTCGGCCAGGGAATTCCGGCTGCGGTTGTAAAACTCATTCTGATCCACATCGACGATGAACACATAGAAATAGCTCATGCCGTTTTTCGAATGCAGAATATGCCCGAAGTCCTCGATATACCGCACCTCGCCCTGCTTCGTCAGAATCCGGTAGCGCACATAGTCATGGCGCATCTGGCTGATGGAAGTCTGGGCATGGATCTGGCTCTGGATCTTGATGATATCCTCCGGATGGACCATCCCATGGAAGGAACCGCCTACAAAGTCCAGGAATTCTTCGAAGCTCTCGCACCCATAGATCCTGATCACATTCGTTTCAGCAAAGAGGATCCTCTCCTCATCGTTGTCCGCTTCATAAATAAAAAATCCTCCGGGCAGTCCGGTTGGAATATTGCCGCCTGTGTTGGTCTGATAAAATTCGTCTTTCATTCTAATGCCCTTTCTGATCTTTCTCCTGGAGCAGACCGTCTCGACCAGCGGTATACCCATTATCAAGAGTATACTCAAAATAATGATTATGTTTTATACTATATATATCAACAAAAACGAAAGGAGGGCGCCAAATTTGTATGATTTCAGTCCCTTATGGGAAACGTTAAATGAAAAAGGGATCTCCACCTATATGCTGATCACCAGGCACAATGTCTCCAAAGGCACGATCGACCAGCTCAAGCACAACCGGAATGTCACGATCCAGACCCTGGACAACCTCTGTCAGATCGCCAGGGTACCCATCGACAAGGTCGTCCGCATCACCATGGATGACCTTCAGGAACGAACCAGGACCTACCAGAACAAGCTCGCAGCCTCAGAAGATGCACCCTGACTGCAGGATGATATTAGAGTAAGGGGTCGTCTCCCCGGTGCGGATGACGGCTTTACATTCTTTCGTAAGTCTTTTAAGCTCTGTATGGGGGACAAACTCGGTTTCTATACCGTTGTCTCCCAGAAGAGCTTTCACCGCCTGCAGCTGCGCGGGATTTTTCTCCTTCATTTCCTCAGCCAGAATGATCTTTTCGATCTTCATGTCTCCGGCCACCTCTTTAAGTACCTCCATAAATGCGGGCTCCCCGAACCGCAAAGCCAGGTCGATCCGCTCTGTCTCATCAGGTATGGGCAGTCCGCAGTCCCCTATACAGATCCGGTCCGTATGCCCCATGTAAGAAAGAACCCGGGAAATATCGCTGTTAAGTATGCCATTTTTCTTCATTTCATCATGCTCCTTTCTGAAGCCGGTGTGACTGAACAGTTACAAACCGGTTATTTTTCAGGTTTATTTTACATTTCTCCTGTTTCTTTGTCC
>JAFWDX010000240.1 GCA_017515945.1 Blautia sp.
ACAGGTTCCTTGACTCATTCCCCTGACTCACCAGCCTTACAGCTTTACATAGCCCGGCGTCCGGTTACTCACCAACATGAGTCAATATGTCCCCCTGACCCACCAGCCTCATGCTTTTACACAGCCCGGCTTCCGGTTAATCGCCAAAATGAGTCAAGGAACCTGTCCCTCTGACTCACCCCCCTGACTCATCGCAGGTCCAGCCAGCGGACTTCGTCCGCAGTAAGCGGCAGGTTCATCGCCTCGATATTTTCTTTCATCCGCGCCGCCTTTGTCGTGCTGACGACGGCAAATACATTCATCTCCTGCCGGTAAATCCAGGCCATGGCGAGCTGCGGCACAGTGCAGCCTTTCTCCTGAGCGAGTTTTTCGCACCTGCGCAGCCGTTCGAAATTGTCCGGTCCCGCGTATCCTTTCATGGAATATCCGTCGAGCACCTGTGAAGCCTTCTCCGGTTCATCCCCCTTGACTTTACCGGAGAAAAAACCCCTGGCCAGGCTCGAATAGGCGATCACCGGCATCTGATTTCCGGTGTACCAGGCCCGGGCATCGGCATTCTCCGGGCCGGAGATCGTCACGCAGCCTCCACCCCAGAGATCACACAGCTGCTCAGCCAGGCCGAAGTTCGGACTTGAGACGGAAAACGGCTGCAGGCCATGGGCGTAAGCATACTCATTGGCCGCCTCGATTCGCTGATGGGTCCAGTTGGAACCTCCGAAGGCTCCGATCTTTCCCTCCGCATGCAACGCATTCATGATCTCCACGACCTCACCCGCTTCCACATCCGGGTCATCCCTGTGAAGCAGATAAATGTCAATGTAGTCCGTCTGCAGCTGCCGGCAGGATTCACTGAAATCCTTCCGGATCGCCTTCTCATTCACCCGTTTCTTCCCGAAGGAATTCGGATGAGCACATTTGCTCAGGATCACGACCTGATCCCTTAGCCCGCGCTCCGTGATCCAACGGCCAAGGCTTTTTTCCGCTGATTGATATACACGCGCAGTGTCAAAGGCATTTACACCCATCGCATAGATCTCATCCAGCAGCTCGTTGACATTCTCGCCCCGGTGGAAGGGATCGATCGCTGTCCCGTAAAATATCCGGGATACCTTTTTATCAAGATACGGGATCTGTTTATATTGCATCTCACTCATTTTTCTCCTCCCGTTCTGTTCACTTCACTCCGTCAGTATCATTCGTAACTGTTCACTCCCAAACCTTCGGTGTCACCATCATTCGTAACTGTTCATTCCCAAAACCCTTCACAGTCAGACTCCTGTCCTCAGTCACCTTCCGCGGATTTCCCTCTGCGGCGGTATTCCATCGGCGACATCCCCTTGAGCTTTTTGAACGTCGCGCTGAAATAATGAGGATCATTGTATCCGGAGTTATAAGCCACCTCAAAGCTCTTCATATCCGTTGTCATCAGCAGCTCACAGGCCTTGTCCATCCGTTTGCCGATGAGATAATCGATGAAGGTCATCCCCATCTCATGGGAAAACAGCGTCGAAAAGCGGTTCGGGCTCAAACCGGCTGCGGCTGCGGCCGTCTGCAGAGACATGGAGCCGTCCGCGAAATGCTCGTCAATATAAGCCAGGGCATTCTGCAGCAGCTGATCATTTTTCCTGGACACGGAGGTATCCCGCTGTCGGATGACCTCCTTCAGGTATCTTGTCAGATAGAGCTGCGCATCGCCCGCAGAGGTCAGCGCCCCCATCACCGCATTGATATCGCCCACATTCCGGTTGACCTCAGCCGGATCCTTCCCCAGCTCCTTCAGGAAACGGACCATGGAAAAGTAGCAGTCCATGGTGAAATAATTCAGGAACAGGATCGACGCCGCGTTGTCCTCTCCGATGGAAGAAAAGGCGTCCTCCACAAAATCCTCTGCCTCCTCCAGGGTCCCGGTGCGCAGAAAGCTCTCCCAGATGGTACGCAGGTTGCCGTTCTGCAGCGCCCTGTCCGTGTCGATAGGATTGGGATTGTCCTGTGTCAGGAGCGAACGGAAGGACATGTCCGCCGTGACCACTCTGTCCGGCGGCAGAAAGAAACGATAGGAGGCAGCCCGGTAAATCTCGTGGTATACCTGGTGGATCTCACTCAAATGGCTCACGGTCCGGCCGGCACTCAGAAAATAGTGCAAATGCTTTTCTCTCTCTCCATACGCGGCCACCCTTTCCTGCAGCCGGTCTGTCCGCGCCTGGGTCTCCTCCGGCGTTTTCCCCGTCAGAAGGATGGCCAGACTGTCCATGCTGTGTTCAAACACAAAGCAGCCCTCATCCTCCTGTGCCGCAGCGGCCAGCATCCCGTC
>JAFWDX010000241.1 GCA_017515945.1 Blautia sp.
TATGTATGCCAGGTGCTTGCCAAAGCGATTGCTCGCGATGGTGAAGGGGCAACCAAGCTGGTTGAAGTCGAAGTGACGGGTGCAGTTAGCGATGAGTCTGCACAGGCTATTGCCAAAACGGTGATCGGCTCAAGCCTGGTCAAATCCGCGATGTTTGGTGCTGACGCGAACTGGGGCCGGATCCTCTGCGCGATGGGCTATTCAGGAGCAGAGTTTGACCCGGAAAACACAGACCTCTGGTTTGAGAGCAGGGCAGGGCGGATCCATATCTTTGGCAATGGCGTCGGTACCGGCTACAGCGAGGAAGAGGCGACCAGGATCCTTTCGGAGGATGAGGTGACAGCCATTGCGGATATTCATATGGGGAATGAGACCGCTACAGCCTGGGGCTGTGATCTTACCTTTGATTATGTAAAGATTAACGCGGACTACAGATCCTGAAAGAGGAGAGGTAATACAGATGGTAAAGCAGAACATTCTGGAAAAAGCAGAAGTGCTGATCGAAGCGCTTCCGTATATACAGCGGTTTAACCGTAAGATCGTTGTGGTGAAATACGGCGGAAGCGCCATGCTGGACGAAACTCTTAAGGAAAATGTCATCAAAGACGTTGTCCTGCTGAAACTCGTAGGTTTTAAACCGATCATTGTTCATGGCGGAGGCAAGGAGATCAGCCGCTGGGTGTCCCGTGTGGGAATGGAGCCGCGCTTTGTTGGAGGACTGCGTGTCACCGATGCCCAGACCATGGAGATCGCGGAAATGGTTCTGGCCAGAGTCAACAAAGAACTCGTTTCCTACGTGGCATCCCTGGGGGTAAAGGCAGTAGGAGTCTGCGGCAAGGACGGAGGTCTTCTTACCTGCAAAAAGAAAACAGCGGCGGGAGGAGAGGATATAGGCTATGTCGGGGAGATCACCCATGTGGATCCAAAGATCCTGATGGATCTGCTGGAAAAGGATTTTCTTCCTGTTGTTTATCCCGTAGGTATGGACGCACATTTTGACAGCTATAATATCAATGCCGATGACGCGGCCTGTGCGATCGCCGAGGCTGTTCACGCCGAAAAACTGGCCTTTTTATCAGACATAGAGGGTGTTATGAGAGACAAGGATGATCCGGAAAGCCTGATATCAGAACTGCGTGTGAGTGAAGCGCTTTCACTGATCGAATCCGGCCATGTCGGAGGAGGAATGATCCCGAAGCTGCAAAGCTGTATCGACGCGATCAGCAATGGGGTGGGACGGGTGCATATCCTGGACGGGAGAACCCCCCACAGCCTTCTCCTGGAGATCTTTACGAATAAAGGCATCGGTACAGCCATTTTGAGGGATGACGCCGAATTGTATAATACAGAGGACGATTAATTATGATGAAAGAACAGATCAGCCGGTCGGAGGAAGTGATCCTCCATACTTACAACCGTTTTCCTGTGGTCCTGGATCATGGAGAAGGAGTCTGGCTTTATGATACAGAGGGAAAGAAATACCTGGATTTTGCAGCCGGTATTGCCGTAAATGCGCTGGGGTATCATTACCCAGGTTATGACGAAGGGCTGAAAGCACAGATCGATAAGCTGACACATATCTCCAATCTGTACTATACGATGCCTATGATACAGGCCGGTGAAAAACTCTTAAAGGCCAGCGGCATGAACAGGGTCTTTTTTACCAACAGCGGAGCTGAGGCAGTGGAAGGCGCACTCAAATGTGCGAAAAAATATGCATACAAGAGGGATGGACATGCGGGGCATGAAATCATCGCCATGCGTCATTCTTTCCACGGGAGGACCATAGGTGCCCTGTCGGTGACGGGTAATGCGCATTATCAGGAACCCTTTGAACCGTTGATGGGCGGTGTGCGCTTTGCGGATTTCAATGATCTGGAGTCAGTCCGTGCTCAGGTCACGGAAAAAACCTGTGCCGTTATCTGCGAGACCATTCAGGGAGAAGGCGGGATCTACCCGGCTTCCATGGAATTTCTCAAAGGTCTGCGTGCGCTGTGTGACGAAAAGGATATGCTGCTGATCCTGGACGAGATTCAATGCGGTATGGGCAGAACCGGCAGCTGGTTTGCCTGGCAGGATTTTGGCGTCATGCCGGATATCATGACCTGTGCAAAAGCACTGGGATGCGGTGTCCCGGTCGGAGCATTTGTTCTGAATGAACGGGCGGCGGCCGCTTCCCTCGAGCCGGGAGACCATGGCACCACATACGGAGGAAATCCTCTGGCCTGCGCGGCAGTCAGTACGGTATTTGACCTGTTTGAGAAGGATGGCATCCTGGATCATGTAAAGGAAACGACACCTTACCTGGAAAAAACGCTGGACGATCTGGTGAAAAAATATGACTGCTTTACTGCCCGCCGGGGTATGGGCTTTATGCAGGGACTGGTGGTCAAGGGCAGACCGGTGGGTGAGATCGTCAGCCATGCGCTGGCGGAAGGCCTCCTGGTCATTTCCGCCGGCACAGATGTGCTGCGGCTGGTTCCCCCGCTGGTGACCGGGCGTGAGGAGATCGACTTCATGGCGGAAATCCTTGGCCGGATCCTGTAAAAGATACTTTGTAACTGTTCAGTCAGCACCTCGCATTTACTGCGAGGTGCGTGGAACAAAAGTTCAATAGCCAAGGCCAGGCGCACTTTCAATGCGACGAAAGGAGCCTGCGCCTGGCCTCGTAACTGTGAAGGAGCTTGTGACTGAACA
>JAFWDX010000242.1 GCA_017515945.1 Blautia sp.
AAGGATCAGCTCTTTTACGCCGGAATCCGCCAGCATCTTTGCCTGGCTGACCAGGACATCCATGGGATAGCTCCGGTAATGTCCCCGCATGGATGGAATCGCGCAGTAAGTGCAGTGCTTGTCGCAGCCCTCTGCGATCTTCAGATATCCGTAATGGCCTCCCGTCGTGAGGATCCTCCTGCCCGGAGTATGCACCAGGGTATCAATATCTGTAAACGCTTTAAATCCCGGCTCCCTGCCGACAGCTTCCACAGCGTCCAGGATCCTGTCATAGGAGGCCGTTCCCAGGATCGCATCCACCTCCGGAATCTCCCGGGTGATCTCATCCTGGTAGCGCTGGGCAAGACATCCTGTCACGATCAGAGCCCTGATCTGGCCGCTGCTTTTCAGTTCGGCCATCTGCAGAATGGTATTTACGCTTTCCTCTTTGGCATCGCCGATAAAACAGCAGGTATTAATGATCACCGCATCCGCCTGCTGCTCATCATCCACCAGCTCGTGACCTCGTTCCCGGAGGAGACCGATCATTTTTTCGGAATCCACCAGGTTTTTATCACAGCCGAGAGAAACAAACAAAATATTCATGATTCTGTCGTACCTGGATCATCCTCAGTCTGCTCTTCCTCTTCCTTTGGAGGCAGGATCTTAACCTTTCCTTTATAAAGCTCGTCAATCGCGATGGACAGCGGCTTTTTGCCTGCCGCTCCTGCTACCAGAGGCTGTGCGCCTGCGATCAGCTGGCGGGCTCTCTTGCTGGTGGCCAGGACCAGTGAATACCGGCTGTTAAGAACCAGCTGGTCCTCATTTTCCTCACTGTTGGTATTGATCGCCTCGATCAGCTCAGTGTAAGACGGATGTATCATTATGAACCTCTCTTTCTGAAAAGTATCTGGTCGCGTGAATATACTTAAAGATCTATCCTGGCAGCGTCAGCCTGGATCTCTCTGACCAGATCCAGGTTGCGGTTAAGTCCCATACGGCTGGCCTGCAGGATCGTATGCAGCTTTTCCGCGCAGGGTACGACTTCATCGTTCACCAGTATATAGTCGTACTCTCCCATGGCCTGTGCCTCGACCTTGGCCCTGGACAGCCTGCGGCGGATCGCTTCCTCATCCTCGCTGCCGCGGCCTCTCAGTCTTTTTTCCAGCTCCTCTATGCTGGGCGGAGTCATAAATATCCGGACAGCGTCCGGATACTTCTCACAGATCTGCCGGGCCCCCTGCAGATCGATCTCCAGCAGTACATGACGTCCCTCTTCAAGATTTGTTTCAACAAATGCCCTGGGCGTCCCGTAATAGTCGTTTCCGTAGACAGCATTCTCAAGAAATCCGTTCTCACGGATCATTTTTTCAAATGCATCCCGCGTCGTGAAATGATAATCGACGCCATCCTTCTCCGAGGGTCTCGGAGCTCTGGTCGTGGCGGAAATCGAGAGGACATAGCCCTCATGTCTCGCCAGGAGCTCTTTGATCACGGTTCCTTTACCCGCTCCGGAAAAACCTGAAATGATCGCCAGCACCCCTTTTTTCATGTCGTACCTCCATGTTCCTGTTTTTCCGACTCCGGCAGCGCGCATGCCTCCTGAAATCTCCTGGCAATGGTATCCGGCACCAGTGCGGAAAGGATCAATATGTCATCACCTGTCACGATCACAGCCTTTGTCTTGCGGCCCTGCGTCGCATCCACAAGGGAGCGCGTGCCTTTCACGCTCTGGATCATCCTCTTGACCGGAGCCGCCTCCGGGCTCACCACTGCCACGATCTTATCGGTATTTACCACATTTCCAAAACCAATATTTATCAGTCTGGACACGAAATGCCTCCGTCATTTTTCTTATTGTAACTGTTCAGTCACAAGCTCCTTCACACTTACCCTTTATTCAATATTCTGCACCTGTTCACGGATCTTTTCGATTTCTGTTTTTATATCGATCGCCAGGTTGGATATTTCCAGATCGCCCGATTTGGAGAGGATCGTATTTGCTTCACGGTTCATCTCCTGGGCGATAAAATCGAGCTTCCTGCCGATGCCGTCAGAGTCGTCAAGGAGCCGCTCCATGCCTGTGATATGGCTGTGAAGGCGGACCGTCTCCTCATCATTGCAGATCTTATCCGCAAAGATGATGACCTCGGCGGCGATCCTGCTCTCCTCAACAGAGGTGTCCGCGAGGATCTCCTTTACTTTGGATTCCAGTTTTTCTCTGTACTGATCCACCACCTGCGGTGATCTCTCCTGCACGGCACGGACCTTCTCCTCAAGGAGCGAGAGTTTTCCTCTCAGATCCTGATAGAGGTTGGCGCCCTCCCGTTCTCTGGACTGTGTAAACGCTTCACACGCCTCTTTGATCACAGGCTCGATATGGTGCCACAGCATTTCCTCATCGATCGACTTTTCGTCCATCGTGAAAACCTCCGGCAGCCTGGCCATGACGGAGCACGTGATGTCGTCCTTCAGGCCGAGGTCTGCGCTCATGGCGCGAAGGCCCTCCAGATATCGGGCTGCAACCTCCCCGTGATAACTGACACTGTTGCTGCCCAGAGAATAGTCATCATATGTCAGGAAAAGATCCACCTTTCCACGTTGTATATATTCTTTAAGCAGTCCGCGTATCTGTCCTTCCAGAAAGCTGAGCCGGCGCGGCAGCTTGATGGACAGATCCAGATAACGATGGTTGACCGAACGGATCTCGGCTGTGATCCTCTGCCGGTCATTTATAGCCTCGGCTCTGCCAAATCCTGTCATGCTTCTGATCATAATTTTATCTTCAATCCCTTATCTGCAAATATAGTAACTGTAAAGAGGTTTATGACTGAACAGTTACAATACCATTGCCATAACAGACAGATTATAATTCATTATAAATAGCACGTCAAACTGTTTTTGTAACTGTTCAGTCACCTGTTTTTACAGCTTGTTCCGGTCAGGCTTCCCTCAGTCCGGAAATGTCCGGCGAAGCGATCAGCGAATAATTGGTATAATAAACGACAAAGCCCGGTCTGGCTCCTGCCGGTTTCTTGACATGCTTCTTTTGAATATAGTCTATTTCCACTTTCGGCGCCGTGCGGCCGGAGGAATAATACGCTGCCAGCGCGCCTGCTTCCTCAAAGGTCCTGTCAGGAAGCTCACCGTCAGGTGCCTTTACGATCACATGGGATCCCGGCATTTTTTTTGCGTGGAACCACCAGTCATTGCCTGTCGCCATTTTAAAGGTCAGCTCGTCGTTCTGGAAATTGTTGCGGCCGACATATATATCGTAACCGTCACTGGAAACATAATGCATCGGTTTTGAGCGGGGCTGCATTTTAGCGCCTTTATTGTTCTTTGCTCCCGGATGGTTTTTCATAAACCCATACTGGATCAGTTCATCCCTGATCTGGCTCAGATCTGCTTCACTCTGGGCGATATCCAGCGAAGCGGCGACAGACTCCAGATGCTCGATCTCCTCTCTGGTTTCCTCCTCCTGCACGGTAAGGGCTTCAAGCGTTCTTTTCAGTTTGCCGTATCGGTCAAAATACTTTTTGGCATTTTCAGCTGTTGACAGCTGAGGATCCAGCGGGATATCGATTTCTTCCCCTGTATAATAATTGAGCGCGTGCAGCTTATCTGCACCCTCTTCCAGGCCATAGCCGTAAGTATTGATCAACTCGCCATATACTTTGTATTTATCCCGTTTCTCCGTATCTTTAAGCTGCTTTTCCTGCAGCTGCAGCTTTTTCCTGTTCCTGTCCAGATGTGTCTGCACGATCCTGCGCAGGTCGGCGGAACGCTGCCGGATCCTTGTCAGGCTGTCCCGTGAGGCATAAAAGGTTTCCAGCATCTGTGAAACGCTCCCACAGGGGGTGGCGGAGTATTCCTGGCCATACTGCTGATAGCCGAGAACGCCGAATTCTTCCGGCGCCCCTGCACGGTATATGATCACCGGAGAAAAGTCACCCTCCTTTACCTGATCGATCATATTGCGGAAGGTATGATAGAGG
>JAFWDX010000243.1 GCA_017515945.1 Blautia sp.
AGCAAGCAGGCGTCTTCTCTGGCCGAGCATTTTGAGCAGGCCGCGTCTGGAATGATGATCCTTGTGATTATTCTGCAGATGCGCTGTGAGCTCCTGGATCCTGGCTGTAAGTATCGCTACCTGAACCTCGGGTGAACCGGTATCGCCCTCTGTCCTGGCATACTCCTGGATGATCGCTGTCTTTTTTTCTTTTGTAATCATAGTAGTGTTCCTCCTTTAAACTCTCATCACCTCTGATCAAGGGGCGGACGGAGACTCCTGCCTCTGAACCAGGGCGGTCAAAACATACGTAGTATAGCACACCATTCTGTGCGTGTAAACACTTTTTTGTATTTGAAAATCAATGTGACTCATCCTCAACCCAGGCTTTCGCGGCTGCGAGATCGGCCTTCTGGCGGGTCCGAAGGGCTTCCAGCGAGGAAAACCTCTGCTCTGGTCTGATAAAATGGAGAAACTCAGTTGTGCATGGCTGTCCGTAGAGATCCGAGTCGCAGTCAAACAGAAACGTCTCGATTCCCGGAGCTGTCTCTCCTCCGACCGTAGGCTTGAAGCCTATGTTGGTGATGCCTCTCCACTCGCCGCCCGGAAAACGGGTGCATGTCACATATACGCCGTCCGGCGGCAGAAGTTTTTCGCGGGGCGGCCGCACATTGATCGTCGGAAGCAGGGCCTTGTGCCCCAGTCCCCTTCCGTGCACGACCTCGCCGTCTGTATAATAGGCAGAGCCCATCAGAAAAGCGACTTTCTCCATATTTCCTTTTAAAAGTTCTTCCCTGACATACGTGCTGCTGATCTTGCGTCTCCCGTCCATCTCATGCGGAACGATCTCCACATCAAATCCATATCGGTGTCCCGCTTTCTCCAGCATGGTGCCATTGCCCCTGCGCTCATACCCGAAACGATAGTCCTCGCCCACGGCAACATAACCGGCCCCGAAAGCTCCTGCCAGGATCTCCCGGATAAAAGCCTCTGCCCGTGTCCTGCGCAGCCAGTCTGAAAGCGGGCACTCAACCAGATAATCCAGCCCCTTTTCTTCGAGAAATCTGGCTCTTTCATCTCTGGTGAGAATAAAGCGGTCTGACACATCGATTGCAAAAAGCAAGGATTTTAACCCCTGCTCCTTTTTTTCAAGTATCTTGTCCACAAGCCTGCGGTGTCCGCGATGTAAACCGTCAAACTTGCCGATCGTCACAGCAGTCCCGGAAAGCCTTGGAAAAGAATCCTCAACTTTGATATACTCCATATTCTATGCTCCCAAACCAGGAACACAGGGGACGGTTCTCTGTGTGGCACCACACAGAGAACCGTCCCCTGTGTTCCTTTACAGGTCAGATGAACATTTTAACCGGACAGTACCGGTTCTCATCCAGTCTGTATATTCCGCAGAATTTTCCCCCGGATGTACTCAACCGGATCTTTTCATCTTCGCACGTGCTGCATGAAACCATCTCGAAAGGCACGCTGTTGCCGTTCAGCAAAAGCCTGTCGGCCTCCGGTATGGTCTGTCTCCCGGGATACTCTCCAAGGACCTTTTCCAGGCCGACGATCATCTCGCCGACGCGCCCTTGCCCGGCCGCCTCCTCCACCTGGCTCAGCGTAAAGGCATGGGACAGATCAAAATCTCCGACGGCTGTACGCGTCAGTTCCTGCATGCAGGCACCGCATCCAAGCTTATCTCCCAGGTCATGGCAGAATGTCCGGATATAGGTGCCCTTGCTGCAGGTAACGGAAAAAGCTGCCAGCGGCAGTTCACACCACAGCATCTCTATCCGGTAAAAGGTCACAGGCCTGGCTTTGCGTTCGACCGTGATGCCCTCCCTGGCCAGCTCATAAAGCTTGCGTCCATCCACTTTCAGCGCGGAATACATGGGGGGAACCTGCAGCTGATCACCTTCAAAAGACTGTGCCGCCGCCATGACCTGCTCCCGGTCAGTCATTACCGGGCTCTCGCGCAGCACGGTTCCGGAGATATCCTGTGTGTCCGTGGTCAGTCCCAGCCGCACAACAGTCTCATATGTTTTGACACGATCCTCCAGCAGCGTGGTCAGGCGCGTCGCTTTGCCCAGCAGGACAGGCAGCACACCGACGGCCATAGGATCCAGTGTTCCTGTATGCCCGATCCTCCGCATGCCGAGGATCCGCCTAAGTCTGGCCACAACGTCATGTGACGTATAGCCCGCCTCCTTGCGGATCACCAGCATGCCTTCAAAATCCGGGGAATTCTTTTTTTGTAACTGTTCAGTCACAAGCTCCTTCACAGTTACCTTTTTTTCATTTTCCGTCATGCCTCTGCCTCCGGCAGCTGCAGGGCGATCTGAGCCGTCAGGTTGTTGATCACATCATAAGCTGTCCCGGACAGATCACATCCCGCTGCCCTCTCATGTCCGCCTCCGCCAAAATAAGACGCGACCACACTCACATCCACCCGGCCGTTGGAGCGGAGAGAAACCTTGTAGCGCTGTGTTTCAAGCTCATAAGTAAAGATCGCCACTTCGATCCCTTCAGTGAGCCTGAGCTGATTGACGATTCCCTCCATGTCCTGCCCGGTAACACCATAAAAGATCATGTCCTTACGACGCAGATATCCGGCGATGACTTTACAATCCATGAGCATGATGCTTTCCGCCAGGACCCTTCCCATGACCTGATTCTGTATATATGTTTTTCTGTAGAAAGAGTCGTCGATGATACGGTTGAATGGAAATCCCGTCTCCATCAGCTTTGCGGCGATCCGCATCGTTTCAGGAGTCGTTGATCCATACTGGAAAACGCCCGTGTCATGTATCATTCCTGTATAAATCGCCGTAGCGATCGGCCTGGTGACCTTTTCCTGATCCATAAGCCCGTACAGTACCTCGCTGCAGGAACTGATATCCCCACGGATATGGTTGATATCCGCAAAACCGGTGTTGCTCACATGATGGTCGATACAGACTGTCCTGCGTGCCCGGGCAAACAGCCCGGCTCCGACAGATAGCCTGTCCCTGGCGCTGACATCACAGGTAACGAACAGATCATATACTTTATCAGGCTCCGGTTCTGTCATGCGCACCTCCCGGATCCGGTCTATATGGCCGAACACGGGACGCGGATGATCAAGATACGCATCCACCTCTATCTCGGGATGATATTCCTTTACATAGAGATACAGAGCCATGACAGTGCCGACAGCATCGCCATCCGGACGAAGATGTCCGGCGATTCCCATTGAATGTACACCGCAAAGAAACTCTTCTACATTTTTCATTCCGTATCCTCCCCGGAAGCCGCCTGGTCTGCACGGATCACTTCATCTATACGATGCGACATGGCTACGCCGTATTCAATAGACTCATCCATGACAAAGGTGATCTCCGGTGTATTGCGCAGGTTCAAGGTATGCGCCAGCTCGCGGCGGATAAATCCTTCCGCCGCTCTGAGGCCGGCGAGGGTCTCTTCCCTCGCCTTGCTGTCGCCGAGAACGCTGATGTAAGCCTTGCAGCTTTTAAGATCAGGGGCCACCTGCACGCGCAGGACACTGGTCATGGGATGGATCCTCGGATCCTTGACCTCGCCCCGGATGATATTGCTCAGCTCCTTTTGCACTTCACCATTGATCCGGGTATTTTTGATACTGTTTTTTCTCATAAGTCTCCTATCTCGGAACCTCAACCATTATGTAGGCTTCGATCAGATCATCCTCATGCACATCATTAAAATCTTTGAAAACAAGGCCGCATTCATAACCGGCTCTGACCTCTTTGACATCATCCTTGAAGCGTTTGAGAGAAGCAAGTTCACCTTCATAACTCTGTTCGCCCTCATGGGTGATGCGCACCTTGCATCCACGCTGGAAGATGCCGTCCAGCACATAGCTGCCTGCGATCGTTCCGACGCCGGATGCCCTGAAGAGCTGGCGAACCTGGGCGTGCCCGATCACTTTTTCTTCATAAACAGGATCGAGCATACCGCGCATGGCCGCTTCCACATCCTCGATGGCCTGATAGATCACACGGTACAGGCGCATATCCACGCCCTCCTGCTCTGCCAGCTGCTTGGCCGTATTATCCGGTTTTACATTAAAGCCGATGATGATGGCGTTTGAAGTGGCCGCAAGGGATACGTCGGACTCGTTGATGGCGCCGACGCCTCCATGGATCACCTTGACAATGACTTCCTCATTGGAAAGCTTGAGCAGGCTGGTCCTGACCGCTTCCACTGATCCCTGTACATCTGCCTTGACAATGATCGGAAGTTCCTTAAGGTCACTGGCCTGGATCTGGTCAAAGAGATTGTCAAGGGACAGTTTGCCCTTTGTCTCTTCGAGCAGATGTTTTTTATTCTCTGCCACAAATGTTTCCGCAAACGCTTTGGCGTCTTTATCATTGGGGAAGGACATCAGCACCTCGCCGGCCCCGGGTACATCCCCCAGTCCGAGGATCTCCACCGGTGTAGACGGGCCTGCCTCCTTGAGGCGGTTGCCTGTCGCGTCCATCATCGCGCGGACCTTGCCATGGCAGGAGCCTGCCGCGATAAAGTCTCCCTGATGGAGGGTGCCCTTCTGTACAAGGATCGTAGCCACAGGTCCTTTGCCTTTATCGAGTTTTGCTTCAATGACAAGGCCTCTGACGGCTCTGTCCGGATCCGCCTTG
>JAFWDX010000244.1 GCA_017515945.1 Blautia sp.
ACTGTGAAGGAGCTTGTGACTGAACAGTCACGAGAACGGATAACCTGCAATATATATTCAGATATGGAAATCAGAATCATTAGTGTCGGTAAGATCAAGGAAAAATATCTGACGGACGCCATTGCGGAATATGCCAAACGCCTCAGCCGGTACACCCGGCTGAGTTTTTCGCAGGTCCCTGATGAAAAAACGCCGGATCAGCCGAGTCCGGCTGAGAAAAAATCGATCCTGGACAGGGAGGGGGAGAGGCTCCTTCACCAGATCCGGGAAAAGGATGTGGTGATCGCCCTGGCCATCGAAGGAAAGGCGCCGGATTCCGTCGCCTTTGCCCATATGATCGGCGATCTGGGCGTATACGGTGCACAGACGGTCGATTTTGTCATCGGCGGGTCTCTCGGCCTGTCCGATGCGGTGTTGGCAAGAGCGGATCATAAGCTGAGTTTTTCCAGGCTCACCTTCCCGCATCAGCTCATGCAGGTGATCCTGCTGGAACAGATCTACAGGGCTTTCCGAATCCTGAAGGGAGAGCCTTATCATAAGTAAAGTGGTAACTGTTCAGTCAGCACCTCGCATTTACTGCGAGGTGCGTGGAACAAAAGCTCAACAGCCAAGGCCAGGCGCACTTCCAATGCGACTAAAGGAGCCTGCGCCTGGCCACGTAACTGTGAAGGAGCTTGTGACTGAACAGTTACGTAAAGTGAAAGATTTATATACTCGCGCGACCAAATAAATGGAAAATATACATGATTTTCCGCGCGGTATATGCAGAGGCTCTAAATACGTGGAAGCATAGCTTTCCACGTATTAAGACCCTCTAGTATAACACGAAAGGAATCTATATGCCGGGAAATATCATTGAGCTCCATGCAGATGTCCCTGCCAGCAGGGAATTGCAGATTTTCGGACAGTTTGATGAAAACAGAAAGCTGATCGAGCGTACGCTTGGCGTCACCCTGATCTCCAGGGACGGATCCTTAAAGATCCTGGGTCCGGCCGGCAATGCAAACGCGGCCAAGTCGCTGCTCACCGAGCTTGACCGGCTTGCGGCAAAGGGCAGCGAGATCACCAGGCAGAATGTGACCTATGGCCTGTCGATGGCCATGGAGCAGAAGACCCAGGTGCTTTCTGAGATTGACAAGGATTTTATCTGCAATACCGTCCAGGGGAAACCGATCCGGCCCAAGACGTTAGGGCAGAAGGAATATGTGGACCAGATCCGCAAAAAGATGATCGTCTTTGGCGTCGGGCCTGCCGGTACAGGAAAAACATATCTGGCCATGGCTATGGCCGTGACGGCCTTCCGCAATGAGGAGGTCAGCCGGATCATCCTGACGCGTCCTGCCATTGAGGCGGGTGAGAAGCTGGGCTTTCTGCCCGGTGATCTGCAGAGCAAGGTGGATCCTTATCTGCGGCCTCTGTATGACGCGCTTTATCAGATCATGGGTGCCGACAGCTTTGCCAGAAACATGGAAAAAGGTCTCATAGAGGTGGCTCCGCTTGCGTATATGCGCGGACGTACCCTGGACAATGCCTTCATTATTCTTGATGAGGCGCAGAACACGACGCCGGCTCAGATGAAGATGTTCCTTACCCGTATCGGTTTCGGGTCAAAGGTCATTGTCACCGGGGATGCCTCTCAGAAGGATCTGCCGAAGGACACGGTGTCCGGGCTGGATATGGCGATGCGGATCCTTCGAAAGATCGATGACATCGCTTTCTGTACGCTGACGAGCAAGGATGTCGTCAGACATCCGCTGGTGCAGCAGATCGTGCAGGCGTATGATGATTATGAGGCACAGCAGCAGCGCAAGGCGCATGCGCATGCGCAGAAGCATAAGGTGACGATCAGAAAGTCAGGCGGGAACCAGCAGGGTCCTGGCAGATTTTGAAGCGGGAGAATACAATTGACGATAAATATCATTTATGAAAATGAATCCACGCAGGATCTGGGACTGGATCCTGTAAAAGAGGCTATGGTCACGGCGCAGAAGGTCCTGGAGCTGGAGGGCTGTCCGTGCGATGTACAGGTGTGCCTGACGTTGACTGACCCGGAGGGGATCCGTGAGGCAAACCGCGAATTCCGCGGGATTGATGCGGCGACGGACGTCCTCAGTTTTCCCATGTCTGATTTTGCGGAACCGGCGGATTTTGACTCTGTGCGGGAGGATCCTTCCTGTATCGATCTGGATACCGGCGAATTGCTGCTGGGGGATATCCTGATCAATACGGACAGGGTGGTCTCTCAGGCACAGGAATATGGACACAGTATCCGCCGGGAGTATTGTTTCTTGGTTGCACACAGTGTGCTCCATCTGGTGGGATATGATCACATGGAGCCGGATGAGGCTGCGGTGATGGAGGAGAAGCAGGAGAAGGCGCTCACCGAGCTGGGGATTACGCGTGAGTCAGGGGGACCGGTCCCTTGACTCATTAGTCAAGGGGACAGGTTCCTTGACTCATACATGAACGTGGTTCAAAGAGTCAGGGGACAGATCTCTTGACTCATATATGAGCGCACTTCTGCTTCAAGTAACGTGTCTACGTAAATTCTGTCGTTTAGCCGGACGCCGGGCATCGATTCCCTTCACGGCGGGCCGCTCCGGATGTATCCCCCGGTGTGACCACGAAAAAAACGCCCGAGCCCTTTCCGCTGGCTCTCTAGGACCGCGGGCAGTTCGTCCATAGACGACAGACTCTCAGCCCGCGTTCCAAGAGAGCCATGCGTCCTGGTCTCGTGCATTTTTTTTGCCGAT
>JAFWDX010000245.1 GCA_017515945.1 Blautia sp.
CAGTTACAGTTATTTCTTTGCAGATCCTCAGGATGAAAAAAAGGGAGACACCACTGTTGGTGTCTCCCTTTTTCGATCTTTATGTCTGAAACAACCTATCGTGACTGTTCGGTCACAACCTTTGTAACTGTACAGTTACAAGCTCCTTCACAGTTACCGACCTTTCTTTATACTTCAACTACCGTCAACTCGATCGCCTCGTTCTCAGCCGTGGCATCCGCGATCACATCTGTCATTTTTTCCAGCGCCTGCAGCAGGTCCGGATTCTCAATATCCTCCATATGGATCTCGATGCTGACCGGCTGATCCCGTTCTGTCAGTACATCATAAAGCGCATCCAGATTAGCTCCATAATAATCCGGGAAATCCAGCTCGCCTGCCAGGAATTCATGAACCTGCTTAATATTCTCAAAATCCGAGCCATAGATGACTACACTCTTCATCTCAATTCCTCCGCCTTAAAATATAACGTAGCTGTACAATCACAAGCCTCCTCACAGTTATGAGGTCTGGCACAGGCTCCTCCAGAGGGACGCCTGCGGTGCGGCCCCGGCCGTTGGGCTCTGATTGAACAGTCAGGATCTGTAAAAAACCGCTAAGTTAATAAAGCTGCTCAAAGGTATTATAATGGTCATCGGTATAAAAGATCAGGCCGTCGTCTGAAAAAATAATCCTCTCCGCACCCCTGCGGCCGCTTTCATAGTTGATATCACATTCGGTATACGTGCGGCCTTTCTTCTCCGGCAGGTTCCCCTCATAGTTGCCGAAATGATCGCCTCCGATGCTCTTGCCCGGAGCAACCTTGTCCAGATTGCCCTTACTGCTTTCCCATCCGAGCTTTTTGGCTTCTTTTTTGGTAATATAGTTAGACGGCAGATGGCCGAACTCATGAATATACAAAGCGACTTCATCCTTGGAGGTATACGTCCCATCCTCCTCGACGGTCAGCTCCTCCCCGTCCTCTCCGTCAGCCTCAGCGGCATAGACCTCCTCGATAAACGGATCTTCATAAACCTCCGCGTCACCCGTCTCGGAACCTGTCAGCGCGAGCAGCTCCTCTTTCGTCGCCTCCGCCAGCTCCTCGTCACCGGCATCCTCCTCAAGATCGGCAACTTCCTCATCCGTCAGGGGAATCTGGACATCATCAAAAATCTCTTTGTCACTGAGATCCGCCCCGTTCTGTCCGCATCCCGAAAAAGCAAACACCAGCATGGTCAGCAACATCAACAGCCCAAACCGGATCACGCTGTTTTTCCACATTTTTTTCATCTGCATCCATCCTCCTTGCGATCACAAAACATAATACGTAACTGTTGAGCTTTTGTTCCAGGCACCTGTCAGGGCACGCCTTCGGTGCCGCAGTAAATACGAGGTGCTGACTGAACAGTTATCATAATACAGTAAGCAGCCTGAAGTATCAGGCATATCATAATTATATTACACGGAAGCCGCCTGTCTGTAAATATGAGATGGGGGTAAAACAAGAATCTTGACGCCGTTCCTCCATTTTACTATACTATACATAGCCTGGCCGGCGCGCATCCGCATTGATCCGGATGCGTCTGCCCGGCTTCCATGTGAAGGGAGGAGCACCACATCATGCCTAAAAAAACACCCCGCCACCAGCCCAGAATATCCCGTCAGGAGCGGGTCCGCCAGCTCCGCACGCGGATCATCGGCGTCGGCGCGCTGCTCGCGGTCCTGATCATCTCACTTGTGGGACTGCGGATCATTTCTTCCGGGAGGCGTACTTCCTCCGTCAAAAAAGAGAAAACTGTTTCATCTGAGAGCGCACAGGCTGAGACACAGCTGACAGAGGAGTCGGCCGACTCTGATACCGCGCAGGAGGATACAGCCGGCTCAGATACAGACACCCCCTCCCCTGTTGCATCTTATGATAAGGATGAGCCGACCACGATCACAGTCTCCGTGATCGGAGACTGCATTCTGGGTACAGATGAATATTTCGACTATGACAGCAGCCTCACAAACTATTATTACATGTACGGAGCGGATTACTTCTTCCAGAATGTGCGCGACATCTTTGAGGCAGATGACCTGACCATCGCCAACATGGAAGGCACCCTCACAGAGTCCGAGGAACGCGAGGACAAGACCTTCGCCTTCAAGGGTTCGGCGGAAATGGCGCAGATCCTTACCTCCGGGGGTGTTGAGACCTGCAATACAGCCAACAACCACAGCCATGACTACGGTGAACAGAGCTACCTGGACACCCTGGACGCGCTGGAGGCTGTCGGGCTGACTCATTTTGGCTATGACGATGTGATCACAATGGATGTAAAGGGTGTAAAGGTCGGACTGACAGGTATCTATGAGCTGGATGACCATCTGGAACGGGAAGCGCAGCTCAGGGCCAACATGCAAAAGCTCAAGGACGAGAAGTCAGACCTGATCATCGTGATCTTCCACTGGGGCAATGAACTGGAAGAAGCCCCCGACAGCAATCAGACGACTCTCGGCCGCCTGGCTGTCGACCTCGGCGCCGACCTTGTTTGCGGGCATCACCCCCACATCCTGCAGGGGATCGAGACCTATAAGGGCAAAAAAATCGTCTACAGCCTGGGTAATTTCTGTTTCGGCGGCAATACTCATCCCACCGAATTTGATACCGCGATATACCAGCAGACTTTTACGATCACAAGGCAGGGCGTGGAACCGAACCTGATCACCAATATCATTCCGTGCTGTGTTTCCTCTAACTGGGATTATAATGATTATATTCCTACTCCGCAGGAAGGATATGAAAGGGATCGGATCATGGAAAAGATCGATGAACGCAGCTCTTATATTGAGCCTGCGACGGTGTAGAGTCAATGTGATACTGGGGAATGGCTCCGGGTACATACTTAACGGTTCGAAAATGGGGTCAGGCCCTGGAACAGATTTAACGGAACGAAAATGGGGTCAGGCCCCGGGAACAAACTGTGAACGGAATGTTCATGGTTTGTACATGTGTACACATGTACAAATCA
>JAFWDX010000246.1 GCA_017515945.1 Blautia sp.
CAATCACATCCGCAGCCATTCACGCCGCTGTGGATCTGTCGGAGCGGTACATTACGGACCGCTCGCTCCCGGACAAGGCGATCGATGTCATGGACGAAGCGGCGGCCCGGATCCGTCTCGCGCGCATGGGCAGCAAGGCCAGCCACGAGGATCTGCGTGAGGAGATCCAGAAAAACGAGCTGCAGCTGGAAACCGCGATCCGCATGGGGAATATGGAGGAGGCACTCCGACTGCGCAGAGAGCTGGTCGATCTGAAAAAGCAGGAAGAAAAGCTGCATAAAAAGAGAAAAGACACGGCCGACGGCCGCATGAAGGTAGATCCTGAAGCCATTGCCGCGATCGTCTCCGACTGGACCGGCGTGCCCGTGCAGAAACTCACCCAGAGTGAGACAAAGCGGCTGGCAAAGCTGGAAAAGGAGCTGCACAAGCGCGTGGTCGGCCAGGATGAGGCGGTCACCGCTGTCGCGCAGGCTGTCAAACGCGGGCGGGTAGGCCTTAAGGATCCCCGCAGACCGGTCGGATCCTTCCTGTTCCTGGGGCCGACGGGTGTCGGCAAGACGGAGCTTTCCAAGGCGCTGGCCGAAGCGGTTTACGGCAGTGAACAGAATATGATCCGTCTGGACATGTCGGAATATATGGAAAAGCATACCGTATCCAGGCTGATCGGCTCTCCTCCCGGCTATGTGGGATTTGAAGACGGAGGGCAGCTGAGCGAAAAGGTCCGCCGCCATCCCTACAGTGTCGTGCTTTTTGACGAGATTGAAAAAGCACATCCGGATGTATTCAATATCCTGCTGCAGATCCTGGACGACGGACATATCACGGATTCTCATGGCCGTAAGGTGGATTTCCGCCAGACGATCATCATCATGACGTCCAACGCGGGAGCCCAGGCGATCATCGAGCCAAAGCGTCTCGGCTTTGTGTCCGGACCGGATGAAAAACAGGAATATGAAAAGATGAAAAGCGGCGTCATGGAGGAGGTCAGGCGGATCTTCAGGCCTGAGTTCCTCAACCGGATCGATGAGATCATGGTTTTCCATCCGCTGAATCAAAAGGAGATCGGACAGATCGTATCGATTCTGGTGTCCGATCTGGAAAAACGCTGCAAGGCCCAGATGGGGATCACGCTGAAGGTCTCCGCTTCCGCAAAGGAAGAGATCGGCCGTGCGGGTTTTGACGCGAAATACGGCGCCCGTCCGCTGCGCCGCCAGATCCAGACCCGGATCGAGGATCCGCTGGCCAATGAGATCCTTGAGGGGCATTTCAGTCAGGGAAGCACAGTGCATGTGCGCTTTAAGGACGGTAAAATGATATTTATTTGAAATAGGGTAACTGTGAAGGCGCTTGTGACTGAACAGTTACGAAACAGGTAAGGAGGCTCATATATCATGTCATCAGTAAAGGAACTGATCCGTGCGGAGGAAAACGGAACCCTCAGCTTCGGAGATTATGAACTGGAGACAAAAACGAAGCTGACTGATTTCGGATTTCAGGGCGACCTGTATAAGGTCAAAACATTCCGGGATATCACAAAGCTGGAACGCAACGGCATGTTTGTCTATGAGTCCACTCCCGGAACTGCCGTCTATGATCTGACGCAGGACGGGAACGGTATGAGTTTTAAGGTGGAGGGGCCGTCAAATGCCCAGATCACGGTGGAGCTGGCAGCTCAGACGCCTTATGAGGTATGGCTGGACGAGGAGAGCACGGGTACGATGACGACGAACCTGGGGGGAAAGCTGTCCTTTTCCGTAGAGCTGGAAAACGCACCGGACGGGGTTGAGGTCCGGATCCGGCGTTCTGCCACGGCCGGGTTCTGAGGGACATCATGCCGAAAGCGAAAAAAATGATCTATTTCTGCCGGGAATGCGGAGCCGAGTCGCCGAAATGGCTCGGCCAGTGTCCGGCCTGCAGGCAGTGGAATACCTTTGTGGAGGAACCTGCCGCCCCAAAGACCGCACCCGCCGGTACGCAGGCGCGCGCATCCATGCGGGGGCAGGCGGTTCCCAGGCGCATCCGTGAGATCTCCGTCACGGAGGATCCGAGACAGACTACCGGTCTGGGCGAGCTCGACCGCGTATTGGGCGGAGGCATCGTCTCCGGGAGCCTGGTGCTCGTGGGAGGCGATCCGGGTATCGGCAAGTCCACACTGCTTTTGCAGGTATGCCGGAATCTGGCTGAGGAAGGCTGCGAAGTGATCTACATTTCGGGAGAGGAATCCCTGCGCCAGATCCGTATGCGGGCAGACCGCCTCGGGGAGTTTTCAGACCGGCTCCGTCTGCTTTGCGAGACGGATCTGGGCACGATCCGTGAAGTCCTGACAGAGGAAAAACCAAAGGTCGCCGTGGTGGATTCCATCCAGACCATGTATGACGAGGAGATCGGCTCTGCGGCCGGCAGTGTATCTCAGGTGCGCGAGTCTACGAGCGTACTGATGCAACTGGCAAAGGGACTGGGCATCTCCATTTTTATCGTCGGCCATGTGACCAAGGAAGGAAATGTGGCCGGCCCGCGTGTCCTGGAGCACATGGTGGATACGGTGCTGTACTTTGAGGGAGACAGGCACGCCTCCTACAGGATCCTGAGAGCTGTAAAGAACCGTTTCGGCTCAACCAATGAGATCGGCGTTTTTGATATGAAGGGAAGCGGCCTCGAGGAAGTCAAAAATCCTTCGGAATTCATGCTGGACGGCCGCCCGGCAGGGACCAGCGGTTCTGTGGTCACCTGCGCCATGGAAGGGACGAGGCCTCTCCTGGTGGAGATCCAGGCGCTGGTCTGCAAGAGCAGCTTCGGCCTGCCGCGGCGTACGGCCGTCGGCACCGATTTTAACCGGGTCAACCTGCTGATGGCTGTACTGGAAAAAAAGGCCGGCCTTTATCTGTCTGACTCAGATGCCTATGTCAATATTGCGGGCGGCATCCGCATGAACGAACCTGCCATCGATCTGGGGATCGCGCTGGCTGTTTACTCCAGCTTCAGGGATATCATCATTCCTGATGATGTCATAGCTTTTGGAGAGATCGGCCTGAGCGGAGAGGTCCGCTCCGTGAGTCTGGCCGGACAGCGGGTCGCTGAAGCGCACAAGCTGGGCTTTTCCACTGTCATTCTGCCTGCGGTCTGCCGACGCCAGATCGGTGAAGTCAAAGATATGAAGCTCATATATGTTTCATGGGTGCGGGAAGCACTCAGTTTTGTCAGAGGTTAAAATAATCGTAACTGTGAAGGAGCTTGTGACTGAACAGTTACAAAAAATCATAAAAGCAGGATTACAACAGGCGGGACTGTCCGGTGTACAATATACGGGCTAAGTATAATTGTACCAGACCATCTGAATACATGGTGAAGTTATTTCTTTACAGATCCAAAGGATCATAAAGGAGGAAAAGTATGAGATATCGACCTTCAGATAAAGAGATCAGAACCGGCGCCTGCCTTAGAATACTGGCCGGAACCGCGCTTGCCGTACTTACGGGTGTCTGCCTTACGGGATGCGGCGACGCGACGGAAGAAAAGCCGGATATGGTTGTGGAGTCATCTGCGCCGGCCGAAGCAACACCCGAACCGACCAAAGCTCCCTCCTATATCAAAAAGCTCGTTTATACCTCCGCGGACAAGACGGTTTCTCTGCGTCTGCCGGACAAGAGCTGGGAGCTGCGCGCGCAGGAGAAAGACATGCACAGCCTGGCCAGTGAGGAACAGGGCAGTGTCCTGATCCTGCATGGCAAGGGTGAGGACGCACTGGCTTCCGTCGTGATCCCGGATACCCAGGATCTGGCGGTATCTCTCGAGCAGGCGGCAGAGATGGAGCAGGGTCTGGATTTTGTGATCGAGGATTACTCCGCCACCAATGAAAACGGAGTGAATATCTACGATTATACGGTTCACTACCTCAATACGGCCAAGAGCGGCGGCTTTGCCTATGCGATCAACAAGTTCTACGTAACGGCGGATGAGTACTACAACCTTGCAGCCATGGCTAAAAACGAAGCCTGCCTGAGCGCCGTGCGGAACTGTGTCGGGTCCTTTAAGGTCCTGGACGGCTCTGTCTTCCAGTCTGTGGCTGTGGGAAATGATCCGCCTCAGGAGGCTGCGGCTGCGGATACGGTGTCGATGGATACCCCTGCGGATACGGCGGCTCAGACCGGTGTACAGACAGATGGTTCAGACGACGGCGCACAGGCAGACGGTTATGATACCGGTGCCTCGGCTCCCGTAGTGGATGATTCCGGTACATACAGTGAGGACGAGCTTTCAAATACCGATCTGACGAGGACGATCTACCGCAATTCGGACGGCACCCCGATCGTCATCACACCCGACGGGAACGGCAACTGGGTGGACAGCTACGGCAACTCCTACTGGTTCTCGAACGACGAAGATGTCTACGACCAGGATGACGTGGATTATTATTGGCATGGCGAAGCAGGCGATGTCGCATATATGACTGTCGGCGAATAATACCATTTTTTTAGATTAGGGGACCACACAGGGGACGGTTCTCTGTGTTGTATCACACAGAGAACCGTCCCCTGTGTGGTTCCCTGTGTCAGTCGGAAGGGAAAAATATGAATTCAGCTTATACCGGCTTTGCCGGAGTTTACGATGAATTTATGGACGATATCGACTATGAGGCCTGGGGCTCCTATATCACCCGGAAGCTGTGCGAATACGGGATCAGAGACGGCCTGGTGCTGGATCTCGGGTGCGGGACGGGCAACATGACACAGATCCTTTCTGAGGCAGGTTATGATATGATCGGCGTGGACGGATCTGCCGAAATGCTTTCCCAGGCAGCGGCAAAAAAAGCCGCGGACAGTTCGATCCTTTATCTGTGCCAGCAGATGCAGGAGTTTGAGCTCTACGGCACGGTGAGGGCTGTAGTCAGCGTCTGTGACTGTCTGAATTATATATTGGACGAAGAGGAGCTTTTACAG
>JAFWDX010000247.1 GCA_017515945.1 Blautia sp.
GAGGAAAAATGACCCAAAAACTGAAAGAACTGCAGAACTATCTTGAAAAGCTCAATCACTATCGGCGGATCTGCACCCTGCTGAGCTGGGACATGTATACCGCTACGCCCAGGCAGGGCTATGCAGAAATGTCTGACGCGCTTACTTATTTCTCTACAGAGGAATTCATGCTTTCCACATCGGATGAACTGTATGAGATCCTCAAGACCCTGTCTGAGCCGGAGAAGTATGACACGCTTGATGAAGTGTGGAAGTATACGGTGCGTAAAATGAAGAAGGATATGGATGAGAACCGCCGTGTGCCGAAAGACTTCTATGCATCCTATGTGGCGGCCCAGAGCGCGTCCATGAAGGCATGGGAAGAGGCAAAACGTGCGTCGGATTTTTCTCTCTTTGCGCCGCACCTGCAGAAAATGATCGACATGACCGTGCAGATGGCTGCGTATACTCATCCGGGAGAGGAGACGTATGATGTCCTTCTCGACCAGTATGAGGAGGGCGTTACGGCGTCGGACATTGACCGTGTATTCGCCGAGCTTAAGGAAGGACTGGTGCCGTTGGTACACCGGATCCTGGCTGAGCCTGCCCCTGCCTGTCGCTTTATCGGACGGGAATTTGATCCTGACGACCAGAAAAAGGTACAGGATCTGCTCCTTAACTATATCGGCTTTAATATGGAAGCGGGTTATACGGCCCAAAGTGAGCATCCGTTTACGCTGGGATTTGGCTCGCACGATGTGCGGATCACAAATCATTACTATCCGGACAACCCCGTCAGCGCCATCTTTTCCGCCATTCACGAAGGCGGACACGGGATCTTTGACCAGAATACCATGCCGGAGGCTTATGGCACACCGGCTGCGTCATGCGACAACATGGGCATCCATGAAAGCCAGTCCCGGTTCTTTGAAAACATCCTGGGCCGCAGACTCTCTTTCTGGCAGCCCATCTACCCGCAAGTACAGGCGCTGCTGCCTGCACTTGCGGATATACCTGTGGAGGAATTTGTCCGGGAGACCTGCCATGTACAGGCCAGCATGATCCGGACGGAGGCTGACGAGGTCACCTATCCGCTGCACGTGATCCTGCGCTATGAAATGGAGCAGGCCATTTTCCGGGATCATGTACCCGTGGAACTGCTTCCTGAGCTCTGGAACCATAAAATGGAAGAATATCTGGGAATTTTTCCGGCAAATGATGCAGAGGGCATCCTTCAGGATATGCACTGGTCGGACGGCTCCTTCGGGTATTTCCCGTCTTATCTGCTCGGGAGCATTTATGACGGCATGTTCCTGGAGGCGATGGAAGCGGAGCTGGGCAGTCTGGATGAGATCCTCTCCCGCGGGGAAATCCTGACGATCACCCGATGGCTGAATGAAAAAATCCACCGGACCGGCGGCATGGATAAGCCGAAAGACATTATTGCCCGTGTATGTAAAAAGGAGCTGACGGCACAGCCCCTGCTTGATTATTTCCGAAACAAATACCTTAATTCGTGACTGAACAGTTACATCGCGGGTATATAAAGTAATAGAAGGAGGCAACATAACAATGCGTACAAGCGGAATTCTCTTCCCTGTTTTTTCCATTCCTTCCCGTTACGGGATCGGATGTTTTTCAAAGGAAGCATACGACTTTGTCGATTTTCTCGCGCAGGCCGGCCAGGGCTGCTGGCAGATCCTGCCCATCGGACCCACCGGCTATGGCAATTCACCCTACCAGCCCCTTTCCGCTTTTGCGGGAAATCCTTACTTCATCTCACCGGATGATCTGATCAAGGATGGTCTGCTTAAAAGAGAAGATGTTGATGGCCTGTTTTTCGGCAGCGATGAGGAGAAGGTGGACTACGGCGCTCTGTACGAGAACCGCTTCACCATGCTTAAAAAAGCCTGTGACGCCTTCCTTGAGAAAAACGGACTGTCTGTACAGGACCTGATCGCAGATGTGGCACGCGCTTATTCGGCTCCGGTATCAACCCCGTCCCCAGTACATTCTTCGACTGCGGACGGAAAGGCAGTAATGACTGCTTCGACTGCGGACGGAAAGGCAGCAATGACTGCTTTGACTGCGGACGGAAAGGCAGCAATCACTGCTTCAACGGCGTTACAGAACCTGACTGGAAAAATGGTTGATGGTGCTGCTACAAAAGCAACCCTTTCCGGAACAGCGGCTCCTTTAAAAAAGCAGACGGACAGCGGCATTAGAGTTAAGGAAACCGCTGAGAAAGCATGCAGCTGCGATCCCTGGGCTTGTGAAAACGAAGCCGACGCGTTCAAGGCTTATATCCGCAAGGAATCCGCCTGGCTGGCCGATTATGCGCTCTTTATGGCGCTCAAAAACGCATTCGGCGGCGCTTCCTGGACCAGCTGGGAGGATGAACTGCGCACCAGAAAGCCGGAGGCGATGCAAAATGCTTTTCAGGAACACGCAGAAGAAGTCATCTTTTACTGCTTCCTGCAGTACGAGTTTGACCGTCAGTGGCATGCGCTGAGGGCTTATGCCAATAAAAAGCTGGTCCGGATCATCGGGGATCTGCCGTTCTATGTTTCCCTCGACAGCGCCGACGCCTGGGCACATCCGGAGGTTTTCCAGATGGATAAAGATCTGGTGCCGACCGTGGTCGCAGGGTGCCCGCCCGATGCTTTTTCTCCTACAGGTCAGCTCTGGGGCAACCCGATCTATGACTGGAAGGCACTGAAAAAAGTGGATTATGACTGGTGGGTGCACCGGATCGAGCGCAATTATGAATTCTATGATGTCATCCGGATCGATCATTTCCATGGCTTCTGTGACTACTATGCCGTTCCCTGGGGCGCTGAAACCGCTGAGCATGGTACGCTGGAAAAAGGCCCCGGAATCGATCTGTTCAATGTCCTGAAAGAGAAGCTGGGCAGACTCGATATGATTGCCGAGGATCTGGGAAATGTGACGGAGGAGAACGTTAAGCTCCTGGAGGATACCGGATTCCCGGGGATGAAGGTCCTGCAGTTCGGTTTCACGAGCTGGGACAGTGTGTACCTGAATCACCGCCATATCCGGAACTGCGTCGTATATACAGGCACCCATGACAACACTCCGACCCGTGCATGGGTCGAGGAGATCTCAGATGGTGAACGGGACTTTACACGCCGCTATGTCAATTCAATGAACACAGACTACGGTGCATTCACATGGGATATCATCCGGGAAGCGTATCGCTCCGTGGCGGATCTGTGCATCATCCCGCTTCAGGATTACCTGTGCAAAGGACGTGAATCCCGCCTGAATACACCCGGCACCGCCGACGGCAACTGGCAGTGGAGGCTGCGCCCCAACTTCCTTTCAAACGAACTCGCTTCGAGCATCCGTGGGCTGGTCGAGGTGTACAGCCGTGTGCCGAAGGCCTTGGATGAGACAGTGTAAAAGATAATCACTATGGAACTCTACTTGCGCGATCAAATAAATGGAAAATGTACCAGATTTTCCGCGCGGTATATGCAGGGAATCATCCCCTATGTGGTTCCTGGAAAGAAGGAGGCTTCGAGATGACATTGCCGAAGGACCCGTTTATGCTGCTTTCATACATAAATACCCAACTGCGCGACAATTACTCCACTTTTAAGGATCTGGCATCCTCCCTCGGAATATCCGAGGAAGAGATCCTGCAGCCGCTGGCGAAAGCGGGTTATCATTATGATGACAGACTGAACCGCTTTGTACAGTGAGTCAGAGGGACAGGTTCCTTGACTCATGAGTCAAGGAACCTGTCCCCCTGACTCAAAAATTCTTGATAAAGTACAATCCTTCCTATATAATCAAGAAGAAAATGATGTATCCGTAATTCCATTTAATATATGAAAAAAGGAGATCAATATGAAACAGAGACCGGTTGTACTGATGGTACTGGACGGCTATGGCCTGTCCGACAATAAAGAAGCCAACGCCATCGCCATGGCCAATACACCTGTGATGGATAAGCTCATGGCAGAATGCCCCTTTGTCAAAGGTTATGCCTCCGGCTTGGCTGTAGGACTTCCCGACGGACAGATGGGCAACTCAGAGGTCGGTCATATGAATATCGGCTCCGGCCGCATTATTTACCAGGATCTCACCCTGATCACGAAGTACATCCAGGACGGCGACTTCTTCAAAAATGAAGAGCTCCTTCTTGCAATAGAGAACTGCAAAAAGAATCATTCGGATCTGCATCTCTGGGGCCTGCTTTCCGATGGCGGTGTCCACAGCCACAATACGCATCTCTATGCCCTTCTTGAGCTGTGCAAGAGGGAGAACTTTGAGGATGTGTATGTTCACGCATTCTTTGATGGCAGAGACACACCACCTGCTTCCGGCAAGGAGTACCTCCAGGAGCTGGTGGACAAGATGAAAGAGATCGGCGTCGGCAAGGTTGCCTCCCTTTCAGGCCGCTATTATGCCATGGACCGTGACAACAACTGGGACCGCATTCAGAAAGCCTATGACAGCCTGGTACTTGGCGAGGGCATCCTGGCCACCGATCCTGTTCAGGCCATGCAGGAGTCCTATGACAATGGCGTCACGGATGAATTTGTCGTACCTACCGTCATCACGGACGAGGCCGGCAAGCCCCTGAGCCTGGTGAAGCCGAACGACTCCGTTATTTTCTTCAACTTCCGTCCGGACAGAGCCAGAGAGATCACAAAAGCTTTCTGCTTTACGGATGAGGATATTGCCGCACAGCCCGGTGATCCCTCTGATACCAAGACGATCAAATTCCTTAAGCGCGCAAACGGCTTTATGCCGCTGACATATGTCTGCTTCAAGGACTATGACGAGACGATCCCCAACAAATATGTCGCCTTCAAAAAAGAAGAGATCGACAACACGCTTGGCGAATATCTCGCGAACCAGGGACTGAAGCAGCTCCGTCTGGCCGAGACCGAGAAATATGCCCATGTGACCTTCTTCTTTAACGGCGGTCTCGAAGAGCCCAACAAGAATGAGGACCGGATCCTGGTGAATTCGCCGGCCGTCGCCACCTATGACCTCAAGCCCGAGATGAGCGCACCCGAGGTCAGCGAACGGCTCGACGCGGCCATCACCTCCGGAGACTATGATGTGATCATCATCAACTTTGCCAACCCGGATATGGTCGGCCATACCGGCGTCCTGGAAGCGGCGATCAAGGCTGTGGAGAGGATCGATCAGTGTGTCGGTGCCGCCGTTGAAGCGGTCCGCAAGATGGACGGCGTTCTCTTTATCTGCGCCGACCACGGCAACTGTGAGCAGATGGTCGACTATGCCACCGGTGAGCCCCATACGGCGCATACCACAAACCCGGTGCCCTTTATTCTCTTTAACTATGACCAGGCTTATACCCTGCGCGAAGGCGGCCGTCTGTGCGACATTGCGCCGACCCTGCTGCAGATCATGGATCTGCCTCAGCCTGCCGAAATGACCGGCCAGTCCCTGCTCGTGCGCAGGTAAATCGCAGATCAGATGAACACAATAGAAATGTGGCGCCGGTTCTGGGGGGAAGGATTTTTCTTCCTCCCTGTGCTGGCTGCGTATATCTACCTCGCCCTGCGCAAGCGCAGGGCGCCTTTTGTAAAAGAGCTGCTTATTTTCAGCGGACTTTTACTGATGTTTTTTTTCCTTCCCCCGGTTTACGCGGTGATCAGACGTATGACCGGTGAGTCGGTATACTGGCGGCTTTTGTGGGTTCTTCCCTTTTTTCCCCTGACGGCGTGCGCGGCGGTACATCTTTCCCGCGAAGCAGGAACCGTCGTTTTGCGCGCCGTACTCATACTGGCTGCCTGCGTCTGCATTGCACTGTCGGGGAAGAGCATCCTTGCCGGAAATACCTATGAACGCGTCCACAACAATCAGCAGGTGCCTGATCTCGCGGCCGGGCTTTGCGCCATGATCGATGCCGACCGGGAGGGACGGGAGGTCCTCGTGGCGGCCAATGATACGCTCGCTGCCTTCATCCGGGTCTGTGATCCCGCGCTCCTGATGCCTTATGGCCGGGCAAAGCACGGCGCTGCAACCCGTGAGGCCGTCTGGGTCTATACCCTGCTGAACCAGGCTCCGGACTGTGACTGGCGGCTCCTGGCCCGCAAAGCCGATACGGCCGGGATCGATTATCTGATCGCGGCATCGCCCACCAAAAAGGGGATCAGATATCTCAGACGCAGGGGTTATGAGATCCTGGGCAGCGTGGAGGACAGCACGGTTTTTGTACAGCGTAAGGAATATGAGAAAGGGTAACTGTGAAGGAGCTTGTGACTGATCAGTTACGAGAAAGGACGTTTATGAAAATTCTTCTGATCCGACACGGGGATCCAGATTATGAAAACGACAGCCTGACATCTGTGGGGCAGAAGGAGGCACAGGCTTTGGCCGCACGCATGGCAGGCGTGCCGATCGATGAGATTTATATGTCTCCGCTGGGCCGCGCACAGCAGACGGCTTCTTACACCCTGCAGGTCAAGGGCATGACGGCAGTGACAGATGACTGGCTGCGGGAATTCGATGTAAAGCAGATCCTGCGTCCGGATGCAGGCGGCCGCAGAAAGATTCCATGGGACTGGCTTCCTCAGGACTGGACAAGGGATGAACGGTTTTACCGTGATGATGAATGGTTCCTCAATGAGATCATGGAAGAGGCCGGCGTCAAAGAGTATTACGATCATGTCGTGTCATGCTTTGATGCACTGCTGGCATCGCATGGATATGTCCGCGAGGGCCGGTGCTATCGCGTGGAAAAGCCGAACACAAAGGTGCTGGCGCTTTTCTGCCATTACGGCGTTTCCTGCGTGATCCTGAGCCACATCATGGGCGTATCACCTATGACGCTGTGGCATGGGAGCTGCATGGCGCCGACGTCTGTTACCACGGTCGTTACGGAGGAGAGGCGCAAAGGCACAGCCAGTCTGAGAGCGCTCGGCATCGGCGATATCTCGCATCTGTATGCGGCAGGCCTGGAGCCTTCATTCGCCGCCAGGTTCTGTGAGTGCTGGGATAACCAGGACGAACGCCATGACTGAGAAGGTAAAATTTAGAAAAATTTTAGAACTTTATAAATTAATTAGAAACAGGACAAATATTCATCACAAATTTCCTGTATGATAAATACATCTTAAGAGAGCGCCTGACTCTTAAGACAAACTCTTTCCTTTCCCTAATAAAAAATAAAAGAACCGGAAACAGCCGTCCGCAGACAAGAAGCGTCTGAAGGCGGCTGTTTTCATGAAATGAAGATCTGGTATGCTTACGCAGATGCTTTGTTGATAGTCTCGGTTATGAAGCTTTCCACATTCTCACGCGGCATGTCCAGCGGAATGGAAAGCTCGGAATACAGATAATCCTCCGCCTGGCGCAGGTAGCGCTCGTCGGTGGCTGTCATGCGCTTGCCCTGGCGCTGGCGCTCAAGGCGGCGGTCATAAAGCGTTTTGATGATACGGATCCACTGCACACAGTCGCCGCTGCGGATGCATTCCTTGTAGGTGGCTTCGCGTATTTTGTCACTTTCGATGCGCAGAGCATCGATATTAGGCATATCGTTGATCAACTGCATGGCCTCCGTCTTATTCAGAATCCGCCGCATCGGGACTTTGGCATTTTCCACGGGGGTCATGATCCGGCTCTCACGCTGAAAACGCGGCTTCAGTTCATAGTACAGTCTCTCGTCTGACACGCCTGCCATCTGGGGCTTTGTCACTCCCATTACTTCACACACACCTGTGTTTCCATAGATAATCAATTCACCGATCTCAAACATTCTGACGCCCCTTTCTTTGATATAATCCACTTATCCTTTTCTATATTAACACATTTTTTAAATGCAGATAAGTGGGTAAACTTATTTCATCGTTTTTGCGTGAATTAAGGCTGTTCTGTACGCGGTTTTTGTGCAAAATGTGTAATGAAAATCATGTAAAAATCCCCGGAAATGAGGCCTTATACGGACTCATTTCCGGGGACATAAACAGGTCAAAGACTGTTCCAGAAACGTTCATAATATGAACAAAAACCATTAACAAAGTTACAATTTATTCATAAAATGGCAGGCTTGATATTTATCGAAACAGTCGGTTGAGCCAGCGGATATATTCATGCAATGCATCGCTGATCCAGTTCTCGCCGACGATTTTTTTTGCCAGAGGTACATCATCGGTAATGATGTTGTCTACATTTTTCTGGAGCATTTCCTCCACATTATGGCGGCGATTGACCGTCCAGGCATAGATCTGTTTGCCCGCATTGTGGATCCGTGAGACCAGACGGCTGGTGACGGCGCTCATATTGACGGAAAAGTTATCTGCTGCCTGGAGACGGTCAATCTTACCGTAGGCATAACTCATGACGTAGACTGTGGTGATGCGCTCATCGAATTCCTTGACCTTCTGGATCGCGCTGTATTTCTGTGAAGTGACAACACAGCTGTCGATAAAATCCTTTTCCTGTATGAGCGAAACGAGCCGTTCCTCCATACCTGTTTCGTATCTGGAAGGCTTTATCTCGATGTTCAGTCTGATATGATTTTCAATGGCAAAATCGATGACTTCAGACAGCAGAGGAATCGGTTCTCCTGCATAGACGGAATGAAATTTGCTCCCTGCATCCAGTTTCGAGATCTCTTCCCAGTCCAGTTCCCATGCTCTTGCCCGCTGGCCTGTCGTGCGATAAAGACTGCTGTCATGCATGACAAAGAGCTCCCCGTCGCGGCTCTGGTGGATGTCCAGCTCGATCCAGTCGGCGCCTTGTTCAAAGGCTCCTCTGAACGCGGCCATGGTATTTTCCGGAAAATAGCGGGAGGCTCCTCTGTGGGCGGTCACCTCCAGCTTGTGGAGATATTCGATGTTGGGATTAAAACGGCCGCGGTAATCCATAAAAATATAGACTCCGCATATGGCAATCGAAAGAATGAGCACCAGCCATCCAAAGGACGCGGCATATTTTGCGTTGCGGCGCAGGAAGGCACTGCCGAATGAACAGGAAACGGCCTCTTTTTCCGGTATGGAAGCGGCCGGGCTTTTGCGGAGGTAGTAGAGTGCGCTGATACACATGTATCCGCCCGGAGCAGATAAAGCTGCCAGAAATGCCATGGCGATCGTTGTGATCGTCAGCATGACCGAGGTCGAGAACGGATTGACCAGACTGGTCGAGCCGAAGGCCTTCTCTAAAGCCATGGCGATCAGCATGGCCAATGCCAGAAAAACGACATAGACACAGAAAGAGAGCAGCTCCGACAGGAGAAATACGGCCAGATCAGTGATATGCTTTCCTCTGCCGAGCTGCGCGCTGCGGTGGATCGCCTCTGAACTCGGACATTGTTCCAGAAGCTGGATCTGGCAGGTATACATCCATCGGGTAAAAGCGACTACAGAGGCAAGGATCAGGATAATAAAGACCGTGAGAAGATAAGGATTGGCGGCCAGTTTTTTTACGATAACCTCGCGGACGAGCAGATTTCCCATCATGGCAGGAACCAGAGGAAGGGCAAGAAGGGGGAGCATGATGCAGATGATCAGGCCGGTTTTCCACAGGGATCGATGCGTCAGCAGCTGCCATGTATTGCGGAAAGAGTAGAGGAGAATATGATAAATATCCGTCCGTTCTCTCCAGTAGGACTTGTGCAGGATAAAGGTCACGGCTCCGATATCTGTATAGATGTACAGGATCAGGATCACCGCGAGGAGAAAAAGAGGAATGAAAAACAGCGGATGGGTAAGATACCGGATGATGTTTTCGGCCGTGAGATAGCTGTATCCGGTCATCCACATGGTCATCCGGGTAAAACCTGTATAGATCGGTACGATCAGGACTATGGTGATGAGTTTGAATATGCCTTCAAACTGCAGGAGCGTGATGAGATTATATGTCAGGCGTCTGCCAAGCTTCAGGTAGTCTTTCATGCGGCAGAGCCTCCTTTCCGGATTAATTTAAATTACGAAAATAAGGGATGACAATTATAGATTAAATAGTAACTGAACAGTTACGAGGTCAGGAGCAGGCTCCTCCCAGGGCACGCCTGCGGTGTCGCAGTAAATGCGAGGCGCTGAATGGTTGCATTGAATACAGAAAAAAAGTATAACATATAGAGAGCCTCTGTGCAAAGCTCTTGCAGGTATTTTTTTGATTTGATATAATTCACGGATACATGACTCCAGTGATATACTCACGCGATCAGACAGGTGGACAAATAATTGTGACGGAGGGCTTTTTATGGGCAGAATAGATGGAGTAAAAAAACTCACAGATAATTCCCATGTGAATCTTTATCAGATAAAAGCAACCAGTGTTCATAATACGCCGGTAAACTATTTTCTGGCTTCCCGCTCGACTGAAGTACCGCGGCTGAAGCTGATGACCCGGCGGAATGATCCGGATGGGGTCGTGATCTACAGCCTCTACGGAGAAAACCATGACAAAGTCGTGCTGGTGAGGCAGTACAGATATACGATCGGTGATTATATTTATGAATTCCCGGCCGGGCTGATCGAACCCGGGGAAAACGACGAGCAGGGTGCCGTCCGCGAGCTTAAAGAGGAGACGGGACTGACGCTCACGCCCGTTCAGGTGGACCCGATGTACCGTAAACCGTTCTTTACCACCATCGGGATGACGGATGAATCCTGTTCCACTGTCTATGGCTATGCCTCCGGCCAGGTCACCAACCGCGGCGAGGAGGATACGGAGGAGATCGAGATCGTCCTGGCGGACAGGCAGGAGGTGCGCAGGATCCTAAGGGAGGAGAAGGTGGCCATCATGTGTGCATACATGCTGATGCACTTTCTGACAGACGAAGAACCGTTTGCTTTCCTGAAAAAGTGACTGAACAGTCGCGAGAAAAGAGGTATTTATGTTTCCATGGGAAAAGAACGTACGTAAGGTTGTACCATACACGCCTGGTGAACAGCCGAATGTCACAGGCATGGTCAAGCTCAACACCAATGAAAACCCGTATCCGCCGGCACCTGGTGTGGAAAAGGTCCTGAAAGGTATGGACACAGATGCCCTGCGCCTGTATCCGGATCCGACAGCCGGCGCGCTGGTGCATGAGCTGGCTGCGTATTACGGCCTTCAGGACGGCCAGGTCTTTGTCGGAGTCGGCTCCGATGATGTGCTTGCCATGAGCTTTATGACATTTTTTAACTCCGGAAAACCCATCCTGTTTCCGGATATTACCTATTCTTTTTATGATGTGTGGGCAGATATGCTGCGCATACCCTACAGGACCTGCCCGCTGGATGAGGATTTCCGTGTCAGAACAGAGGATTATCTGACGGAAAACGGCGGGATCGTCCTGGCCAATCCCAATGCGCCGACGGGTGTCGAGCTGCCCCTGGATGAGGTTGAAAGGATCATCGCGGGCAATCCGGAGAGCATCGTGATCGTTGACGAAGCTTATGTGGATTTCGGCGGTCACAGTGCGATGAACCTGATCGGGAAATACGACAATCTGCTCGTTGTGCAGACCTTCTCAAAATCCAGATCGCTGGCCGGCATGCGGATCGGCTTTGCCTGCGGCAGTACTGCGCTGATCCGCTTCCTGAATGACGTGAAGTATTCGTTTAACTCCTATACCATGGACCGCACGGCGATCCTGACCGGGGTGGAGGCTGTGCGTGATGAAGCGTATTTCCGCAATACGTGCCGGATGCTGATCGAGACCAGAGAATGGGCCAAAAAGGAACTATCCGCTCTCGGCTTTTCCTATGGGGATTCCAGAACAAACTTTATCTTTGCCACGCATGCGCATATTCCGGCAAAGACTCTTTTCGAAGGCCTGCGTGCGCGTCACATCTATGTGCGGTACTGGGATAAGCCGAGGATCAGCAATTACCTGCGGATCACGGTGGGGACCAGAGAGGAGATGGAGAAACTGTTCAAGGCAGTTAAAGAAATCGGGGGTGATCTGAACTTATGATGAAACTGGAGAAAAGAACAGCGGCGATGAAGGAATCTGTGACCGGAAAGCTGCAGAGAATACTTCGCAGGTCAGGAGGCCTGCTCCTGGCAGCCGGACTTGCTGTTGTGGGACCTGCTTCCTCATACGGAAGTGACTTTACATCCTCAGGGCCGGCAGCGGATGCACAGGCCGTGGATGCCGGATCGGCGCTGCCTGCAGACGAGTCCCCTGAGTTTATGTCATTTGACAGTCTGACTGCGGACTCAGACGCACCTGCCGGGGATCTGAACGGCGGGGTGCCACAGTTTGAGGACGGAGAAGTGGAGACGTCTGTATTTGCAGCCGGTGATCCCGATCAAGACGGGACGGGCACAGCCGCAGAGGAGGATGACCTGAGTGAAGAGGAGCTGACCGCACTGGCACCCTTTGAAACGACCTCCTGGCTCATGGAAGTCCCCGAGCCGTCCGGATCTGAGTTTGATAACAGCCTGATGGCTGACGTCGGCAGTGCCGAGCTTCCGGCTGTTTTTGACAACAGAGCTTTCGTGACGCCGGCTAAAAACCAGAATCCCTATGGCATGTGCTGGTCTTTTTCGACCATATCCGGTATAGAGACGAGCCTGCTGCTGCAGCAGAAGGGGATCTGGGACTTTTCTGAAGAGCATCTGGCCTATTTCTTTTCCCATCGGACAAATGATCCGCTGGGGAACACAGACGGTGATTATAACAGAATCACGCGGACCGGCGGGGAATATGCATACCGTGAGGGCGGCAACCAGATCATGGCCGCGTTGCATCTGAGTGAATGGTCAGGCCTAGTGCAGGAACCGGTCGTTCCCTACCCGACCGATGAGACGCACACGCAGGTCCTACCCTGCAATCCGGATCCGAAGCTGGCTTATCAGCACGAGGCAGTCATGACGGAAGCAGCCTTTGCGACAAAAGCAGATATGGTCCGGCTGAAAACCATGATCCGAGATTATGGATCCGTGGGTGTGTCATTATATTGGGTGCCTTCTCTGTATTATGACGGGTCGACCTTTGCCTACAGTGTTCCGGCTTCTGCAGCGGATGAGAATACAGGCAGTTTCCCGATCAACCACGCTGTGACGCTGGTGGGCTGGGATGACACATACCCGGCGGACAATTTCAAGAGCAGGTGTAAAGTGACGGAGAATGGCGCGTGGATCGTAAAAAACAGCTACGGGCCTTCCTTCGGAGATGACGGGTTCTTTTATATTTCTTATGAATGTGCCTCCCTGCGCAACGCCGTTTCCGTTGCCGGCAGCCTGGAAACACCTTATGAGAACAATTACTTCTATGACGGGAGCGCCTCTCTGCTTGAGTACTATACCCTTAAACCGGCGCAGGGCGGGGAAAGCTCTTCAATCGGCAATATCTTTCAGGTCAAAGCGGGAAGCGGCCGCGCAGAGGCACTCGGAGAGGTCGTGCTGGCTGATTATTCAGCGGCCGCCAGCTATGAGATCCAGGTGTACACCAACCTGACAGACGCGGCCGATCCCACCAGCGGTACGCCGGCCTTTGCCAGTCCGGTAAAGGCTTCCTTTGTGTTTGCCGGCGTTCATACGGTTGCGCTGCCCAGACCTGTCATCCTGACGCAGAACAGCCTGTTTTCCGTGGTGGTTTCCAATGTGGGCACATCCGATGCCCGGTACCTGCTGGACGTGAGCGGCTCCAACACCAGCTGGGTCACTTTTGAGACGGCATCACATGCCGGTCAGAGCTTTGCAAAAGACGGGACAGGCTGGGTGGATCTGGCGTCACGCGGTAAATGCGCCAGGATCAAAGCTCATACACATACTCTGGATACGCCGGTCTCGCTCACTCTCTCGCAGACAGAGGCTGAGCTGACTCAGGGAGACACGTTGTCCCTGCAGGCGGTACTTACGGATCCTGGTACGGTATTCCCGTCTTATTCATTCAAAAACCATCTGGCCTTCAGGAGCACAGACAGGACTGTGGCGGTGGTAAATGAGGAGAATGGACTTATCACGGCCAGAAAGAAGGGCACTGCTGTGATCGAAGTGCGGGTCCTGGGAACGGATCTGACGGCTTCGTGTACTGTCAGGGTAAAACTGCTTCCGGCACCGGGAAAGGTATCAGCCGATGGAAAGTCATACAAAAAGGTCCAGGTAACATGGGATCCGGTGCCTGGCGCATCCGGTTATGCCGTATGGCGGCGGATCAATGCGTCCGGCCAGCCCTGGGTAAGACTCGCCTATGCGGAAGGAAAAACGAATTATGATGACAATTCTGTAAAACTCGGTGTCACGTACAGATACAAGATCCGTCCTTATGTGACGCTGGATGGAACAAAACTCGGAGGAACCGTCTCGGCGGTCGTAAAGGGAGCCCCGCTTCTGCCGGCATCCTCATCTCTGAATGCCCGCAGCCTTTCCCGCGGCAGAGTCACGTTGATCTGGACGCCCGTCAGCGGCGCAACCGGGTATGTGATATACCGGCGGACGCCAGGAGGTTCATATAAGAAAGTCGCACGGGTTTATGCGCCGACGCTGACCTGGACGGACCAGAACCTCCGGAGCGGGACAAGCTGGCAGTACAGGATCCGCGCTTACCGAAAAGTGGACGGGAAGAACCTTTATGGGAAATACCGGGCGGGGAAAGCGGTGACGGTAAGGTAGTCGGAGGTCAGGCTCCGAGACAGGACCGGAAGTGAGACGGGGTCAGGCCCCGGGAACAAAGCGAAAACAAAAGGTGAACAAATCATGAACCATACAGGTTCATGGTTTGTTCACCTTTTGTTTTCGCTTTGTTCCCGGGGCCTGACCCC
>JAFWDX010000248.1 GCA_017515945.1 Blautia sp.
ACCCAGCGTTCGTTTTTCCTTTCCACACTCTTTCGATACCTTCAGCCGCGTCCTGATCTGCCTGTTCAAAGGCATGGGCGTATATGTCCATCGTCGTGCTGGTCCTTGAATGTCCCAGGCGTTTACTGACCGCCTCCGGATCGCTGCCGGCATAAATGGACAGGGATGCGGATGTATGCCTCAGACCATGCGGTGAAATGATGGGGAGCGGCGCGTCCGGGTGCTCCTTATTGTACCGGATAATGATCCTTTTCATGGCTTTCGTGGGTGACATTTTGAGAGAGATGTTCACCCATAATATAAACGCTGTGATGCCTGGAAATACAGGAAAGTTTAAAAAGACAGGTATAGGAAAATGCCCCTTTGCTCGCTTGACGTGCGAAAGGTCGCAGGTTCGATTCCTGTACCTTCCACTTTTAAGGCATCCGATTGACGGATGCCTTTTTTTTCCATTATTGGTATTTTTGCTGCATTTTCTGATCGTTCCACGAGCATAATGTACTTACCCGGGTAGCCGGGAGGACGTGCTTTCACCAGATCCGGACATCCTGCCGGGGAGGTGATATTATGAGTGATTTTGAGGTGTTATATCTGATCCTGCAGTTTACGCTTGTTGTGATCGGCATACTCAATATTACAAATAAAAAACAGCCGTCCTGACCTTAAAAAATGGAACGGCTATTTTAGCGTAACATTTCGCCGGATCAGGTGAGCTGTATTCACCTTCCCGGCTATCCTGTTAAGTTACATCATATACCAGGTTGGGATAAAACGCAAGGAACATCAGGCATATAGAGGTAACTGTACAGGAGCTTGTGACTGATCAGTTACGATAAGAATACAAAGGAGTTTTATAATGATCGAGATTGGCAGAAAGCAGACGCTGACCGTTGTAAATCAGGTTTCGTTCGGAGTTTATCTGGGTGAGAAGCCGGGGGCCGGGCAGAAGGAGACCGTCCTGCTGCCGGCGAAGCAGGTGCCGGAGGGTACCGGGATCGGAGACAGGCTGACGGTCTTTGTCTATCTGGATTCCTCGGACAGGCCGATCGCCACCGTGCGGGAGCCGATGCTGACGCTGGGAGAGGTGGCCGTGCTCAAGGTAAAGCAGGTCACCAGGATCGGCGCGTTCCTTGACTGGGGCCTGGAGAAGGATCTGCTGCTGCCTTATCATGAGCAGACGACGCGGGTGAAGGAGGGACAGGACTGCCTGGCAGCCCTGTATCTGGACAAAAGCGGCCGCCTGTGCGCTTCGATGAAGGTGTACCATTATCTGTCATCCGCATCCCCCTACGGGATCGGCGATCAGGTGCAGGGCAGGGTTTATGAGATCAGTGACAACTTCGGTGTCTTCGTCGCGGTGGACGACAAATACACGGCGCTGATCCCGCACAGGGAGGCCCAGGGGACATACACAGTCGGTGAGATCCTCAGCCTGCGCGTGACGGAGGTCAAGGAAGACGGCAAGCTGACCGTCAGCCCCAGGCAGAAGGCCTACCTGCAGATGGACGCGGACGCAGTCATGATCCGCAAGGCGCTGGAGGATCGCGGCGGCGAGCTGCCGTTTGATGACAAGGCTGCGCCGGAGGTCATTGCAAAAGAGTTCGGACTGAGCAAGAATGCGTTCAAAAGAGCAGTAGGGCGCCTGTATAAAGCCGGGGAGATCGAGCTGGACAATGGTCGGATCCGGCTGGCGCACCCGGAGGAAAGTGCTGCCGCAAAGCATTCGCATTCCTGACTGAATAAAGCGCTGCTGCAAGGCATTTGGGTTCCTGACTGAAAAAGCGCTGCCGCAAAGCATTCGCATTCCTGACTGAAAAAAGCGCTGCCGCAAAGCATTTGCAATCCTGAAAAAAGCGCTGCCGCAAAGCATTTGCAATCCTGAAAAAAGCGCTGCCGCAAAGCATTTACATGCCTGAATAAAGTATATAAGTCGTATGGTGACTGAACAGTTACCAGTCGCGATGCATTTACAAAATGAGGCAGATACCGAGGGAGACGAGTCATGGCCTTTACACACCTTCATGTCCATACAGAATACAGCCTCCTGGACGGCTCCAATAAGATCAAAGAATATGTGGCCAGGGTAAAGGAGCTGGGAATGACCAGCGCCGCCATCACGGATCACGGCGTCATGTACGGCGTGATCGATTTCTATAAAGAGGCAAAAAAAGCCGGCATCAACCCGGTTCTGGGCTGTGAAGTCTACGTGGCGCCGGGATCCAGGTTTGACCGGGAGCCCGGTGCAGGGGACGAGCGGTATTACCACCTGGTCCTCCTGGCGGAAAACAACACCGGTTATCAGAACCTGATGAAGATCGTCTCCAGGGGTTTTACCGAGGGCTTTTATTACAAGCCGCGTGTGGATCTGGCCCTGCTGAAGGAATACCACGAGGGCCTGATCGCGCTTTCCGCCTGTCTGGCAGGAGAGGTGGCCAGAGGAATCACCCGGGGAGAGTACGAGGAAGCAAAGGCGGCTGCCCTGCGGTATCAGGAGATTTTTGGGGAGGGCAACTTCTTCCTGGAGATGCAGGATCACGGGATCGCCGCCCAGCAGGTGGTCAACCAGCAGCTCATGCGCATGAGGCGGGAGACCGGGATCGAGCTGGTCTGCACCAACGATATTCACTATACCTATGAACAGGACGCGGAGCCCCATGACGTCCTGCTATGCCTGCAGACAGGCAAAAAGCTGGCGGATGAAGACCGCATGCGCTACGAGGGCGGACAGTACTTCGTCAAATCCGAGGAACAGATGGCGGCCCTCTTTCCTTATGCGCCGGAAGCACTGGAAAACACGCAGAAGATCGCGGACCGCTGCCACGTGGAGATCGAGTTCGGCGTGACCAAGCTGCCCAGGTTTGACGTGCCGGAGGGCTATACTGCCTGGGAATATCTGAACAGCCTCTGCGATCAGGGCCTGACCCGTCTGTATGATCCGGTGACCGATGAACTGAGGGAACGTCTGGATTATGAGCTGAATACGATCCGCAGCATGGGCTACGTGGACTATTTCCTGATCGTATGGGATTTCATACGATATGCGAGGGATCACGGCATCTCCGTCGGCCCGGGCAGAGGCTCGGCGGCCGGGAGCCTGGTGGCCTATACTCTTGGCATCACGAAGCTGGATCCCATTCGTTACGATTTGCTCTTTGAGCGCTTCCTCAATCCGGAGCGGATCTCCATGCCCGATATTGACGTGGATTTCTGCTATGAACGCCGGCAGGAGGTCATCGACTATGTGGTGCGCAAGTACGGCAAAGAATGCGTGGCCCAGATCGTGACCTTTGGTACGCTGGCCGCCCGGGGCGTGATCCGTGACGTGGGCCGCGTGTTGGACCTGCCCTACGCCACATGCGATACCATCGCCAAGATGGTGCCGCAGGAGCTGGGCATCACCATCGACAAGGCCCTCACCATGAATCCCGAGCTGCATAAGGCCTACGAGGAGCAGGAGGACGTCCACCGGCTGATCGACATGGCAAAAAGGCTGGAGGGTCTGCCCAGGCATACCTCCATGCACGCGGCCGGCGTCGTGATCAGCCAGAAGGTGGTGGATGAGTATGTACCGCTGTCCAGGGCTTCCGACGGGACGCTGGTGACACAGTTCACGATGACGACCCTGGAGGAGCTGGGGCTGCTCAAGATGGACTTCCTGGGCTTGCGGACATTGACCGTGATCCAGGACGCGCAGCGCATGATCGAAAAGAACAGAGGTGTCGTGCTGGACATGGACGCCCTGGATTACGCAGACAAAAAGGTGTTGGATTCCCTGGCGACCGGTCACACGGACGGGATCTTCCAGCTTGAATCCGCGGGGATGAAGAGCTTCATGAAGGAGCTGCGTCCTCAGAGCCTGGAGGACGTCATCGCCGGGATCTCCCTCTACCGCCCGGGCCCCATGGACTTCATTCCACAATATATCCGGGGCAAAAACCGCCCGGACACCATCCGCTACGACTGCCCGCAGCTGGAACCGATCCTGACGCCCACCTACGGGTGTATCGTGTATCAGGAGCAGGTCATGCAGATCGTTCGCAGCCTGGCCGGATATACCCTCGGCCGCAGTGACATGGTCCGCAGAGCCATGTCCAAGAAAAAGGCCGATGTCATGGAACGTGAGCGCCGCAATTTCGTTTACGGGAACGAGGAGGAGGGCGTGCCCGGCTGTATCGCCAATGACATTCCCGAAAAGACGGCCAACAAGATCTTTGACAACATGATCGATTTCGCCCGCTATGCCTTCAACAAGTCCCATGCGGCCTGCTATGCCGTGGTGGCTTATCAGACGGCATTTCTGAAATATTATTACCCGGTGGAGTTCATGGCGGCCCTGATGACCTCCTTCCTGGATTCCTCCTCCAAGGTGGCGGAATACATCCAGGTCTGCCGTCAGATGCGCATCCGGATCCTGCCTCCGGATGTGAACCGCGGGGATTACGGCTTTTCCGTGGACGGCGACGCTATCCGCTACGGCCTGTCGGCGATCCGCAACGTAGGCCGGCCGGTGATCGATGCGCTGGTGGCCGAGCGTGAACAGAACGGACCCTACCGGACCCTGCAGGATTTGGTGGAACGCAACGGTCAGCTCAACAAGAGAGCACTGGAAAATTTTATCAAGGCAGGCGCGCTGGACAGCCTGGAGGGGAACAGACGGCAGAAGCTGACGATCTATTCGATGGTCATGGACAATGTATCCCAGGAAAAAAAGAACTCCCTGAGCGGTCAGATGAGCCTGTTTGACCTGGTGGGCGAGGAGGACCGGAAGGAATATCAGATCCGCATGCCGGACCTGCCGGAATTTTCCCGCGAGGAGATCCTTGCCTTTGAAAAAGAAGTGCTGGGCATTTACCTCAGCGGCCATCCTCTGGACCAGTACCGGACTCTCCTTGAAAAGACCATCACCGTGCCGAGCGTGGACTTCCAGCCCGACGAAGAGACCGGCATGCCCAAGGCAACGGACGGTGCGCGTGCGATCCTCGGAGGGATGATCACGGGACGCACGGTCAAATATACCCGCAAAAACCAGGTCATGGCCTTCCTCACCCTGGAGGACCTGACAGGCTCTGTGGAGGTGGTAGCCTTTCCCTCTGTCTACGAACGGTACAATTCCGTTCTTCAGGAGGACGCCAGAGTATTTGTACAGGGACGGATCCAGGCCGAGGATGACAAGCCCAGCAAGCTCATCCTGGAAAAGGTGCTCCCCATCGCGGATGTGCCAAAGGAGCTCTGGCTGAGAT
>JAFWDX010000027.1 GCA_017515945.1 Blautia sp.
CTCCCAAGGGACGCCTTCGGTGTGGCCTCGTAACTGTGAAGGAGCTTGTGACTGAACAGTTACGAACGGAAATAAAAAGTTGCACATCCGGTTCGCAGAACCGGTGAAAAATTCAGAAAGGATGCAGCTGCTCCGCATGTTTTACAGGTCGGCTGCAAAAGGTTAAAAAACTTGAGCCATATCGTTGTCATCGGATTTATGGGATCGGGGAAAACCCGTGTGGGCAAACGTCTTGCCAGAGACCTGGAGCTGCCCTTCATTGATCTGGACAAGGCCATAGCGACAAGGATGAAGATGTCCGTGAGCGATATCTTCAAAAAGTTCGGGGAGCCATTTTACCGGGCTTTGGAGACATACCTGGTCAAGCTCCTGGTGGAGGACAAGACCAGGACAGTCGTCTCTCTGGGCGCCGCCTTTCCGATGCAGGAACAGAATGAAGAGCTGATGAGGCAGCTTGGCACCGTAATATATCTGAAAGGATCCGGGGAGACGATCCTCGAGCGGATCCGTTCGAGTCCGGGCAATGCCCTGGAGAGGGGCGAGACCACGGAAGAAAAGATCCTCCGCATGCTGAGCGCCCGTGACCCGGTATATCAGAAATTTGCGGATATTACCGTGGTGACCGGCGTCAAATCCTTCGATGGCCTGATCGAGCAGATCGAGGGAGAGCTGCGCAAGGCCGGAATACAAAAGCCCGGAGTGCCGCCGGTCAGTCCCTGACCGGGACCGGCTGCTGCAAAAAAAGGTTGAAAAATAGAGCCGGTTATACTAGAATAGATACCAGTAAGCCGATATATTTAAGGAGGAAACATTTATGATTTCAGCAGGCGAATTCAGAAACGGCATGACCGTAGAGATTGAGGGCGGTGTCTGCCAGATCGTCGAGTTCCAGCATGTCAAGCCTGGAAAGGGCGCTGCTTTCGTACGTACCAAGTACAAAAATATCATTACCGGTTCCGTCGTAGAGAAGTCCTTCCGTCCTACTGAGAAGTTCCCCACTGCCAGGATCGACCGCGTGGATATGCAGTACCTGTACAATGACGGGAGCCTGTACTACTTTATGAACACGGAGACCTTTGACCAGATCGGCCTCACCGCAGACCAGGTAGGCGACTCTCTCAAGTTCGTCAAGGAAAATGAGATGGTCAAGATCTGCTCCCATAACGGCAACGTCTTTGCCCTTGAGCCGCCTCTCTTTGTAGAGCTTGAGGTCACGGACACCGAGCCCGGCTTTGCCGGAAATACCGCTCAGGGTGCTACCAAGCCCGCCACCGTCGAGACCGGCGCGCAGGTCATGGTTCCCCTCTTTGTCAATCAGGGCGACAAGCTCAAGATCGACACCCGTACCGGCGAGTATCTCTCCCGTGTATGATTTATAAAGATTGAATGTAACTGTTCAGTCAGCACCTCGCATTTACTGCGAGGTGCGTGGAACAAAAGTTCAATAGCCAAGGCCAGGCGCACTTTCAATGCGACGAAAGGAGCCTGCGCCTGGCCTCGTAACTGTGAAGGAGCTTGTGACTGAACA
>JAFWDX010000028.1 GCA_017515945.1 Blautia sp.
CCACCTGATTCGCTCAAGGAACCCGGCCACCTGACTCACTCAAGGAACCCGGCCCACCTGACTCTCTCAAGAAACCTGGACTCATCTGCCTGCCGGAAAATATCCGGAAATCCAGATCCCATCCTGCCTTCAGTAGAGAATCAGAACGAATCGTGATATAATTATGCCGGTTATACTTGATAACAGAGCCTCTGCGTACGCGGAACTCCGCATATTCAGACACTCCAGCATATAAAGAGAGACGTCATGAGAGAAAACTATATTGCGCATCTGCCGGACAGGGCCGGCACATTTGAAGATGTATGCCTGATCATTGCAGAAGACGGTGGGAGTATCGACCGGATCAACTACAATAAGGGAATCGATGAAAAAACGATATTCCTGGAGGTTTCAGGTGAGGAGGCTGCGCTCCGGCGGATCCGGGAAAAACTCCTCGAGAGGGGTTACCTGGGACATGAGGAGGAAGAGGGACATGTAGAGCTCCTGGATCTGGAGCTTCCAAACGGAGTAGGGGCTTTGATGCCGGTTCTTAAAATCATAAGCCGACATCATGTAAACATCTCCTTCGTCAATTACCGCAAGAGGACTGCCCTGATTCAGAGGGTACGCCTTGGCCTGCTGATCTGCAGTCAGCAGATGCTGCAGGAGATCATGGAAGAGCTTTCCGCAGTCTGCAGCGTATCCCTGGCGGAGTATGAGGTGACGGAGCGCTCAGTGGACGGCACGGTCTTTTATGAGACCTTTGCCCATGAGATGCAAAAGCTCCTTTCCCTCACCAAGGAGCAGACGGAACAGGTTCTGATCCAGTCCAACCGGATCATGCAGATGCTCGAACTGGACACGGGGAACGAAGCCTACCTGAAGACATTTGAATATATCCGGCGTTTTGCCGGTTTCATCCTTGATCACAAAGGAGAGCATTTTTGTCCCGCAATCTCCAGCCGCCGGCTGGATGAAGAGATGACGCTTCATGTGATCGAGCCGCCCTGCGGCAGCAACACTTATATTCTGGAATACATGGATGAGCTGTGGTTTATCGACAGCGGCTTTTCATGCTATCGGGATGAAATGCTCTCGATTCTGAGAGACCGTTTTCCCGGATTTGACAGCCGAAAGAAAAGCATCATGATCACTCATGCCGACGTAGATCATATCGGCCTGCTGGATCTCTTTGATGCCGCTTACATGAACCAGACCTGCCTGGACAATTTCCGCCTCGAAAAAGAAAAAAGGCCGAATTTCCGTGAACAGAATATCATGCACCAGCCATATATATTTCTGAGCAAGATCATTACCGGCTATTGCACCCCTGATCTGTCCCGCTGTACGGTCGTCGGCGTCAAAAAGGATGAACATCTCCTCTCGCGCATCGGGACTCTCCATTTTGGCGAAAAAGAATGGCGGGTATATGAAGGACCGGGCGGCCATGTGCGGGGAGAGACCGTGATCGCCTGCCCTGAGCTGAAGCTTGTTTTTACAGGGGATATCTATGTGAATATCAAGGGCTTCTCTGAAGAACAGAGAGCCTTCAATATCCTGGCTCCTTATCTGATGACCCGCGTAGACGAAGATTCACCCCTGGCCACGGCGACCCGCAGACACCTTCTGGAAAAATTTGACGGCTATACCCTCTGTCCAGGCCATGGACCAGTGGTGGACGAATCACAAAACTGAGTTACGGGATCGAATCACGGGGCTGACTCAGAACCTGTCTTATTGAACCAACAGTTACATTTAAGTCTTTTTACAAATCCATTTTATTACGTTTAGGTCTGTTTATATACAGAGCAACAGGGGGACGGTTTCCAGAACCGTCCCCCCTGCTTCATGCCATGAATTGGGGTGAGCTGGAACAAAACCAGCTCACTATGAATGTTTGTGTTTATACTGGCGCGATAAAATAAATGGAAAATCTACCTGATTTTCCGCGCGGTATATGCAGAGGCTCTAAATACCCAGAAGCAGAGCATTCCACGTATATCAATGCGCCTCAAAAAACTCCAGCACCATCTCGATCGCCTTCGGCCATGCTTCCGGACTCCAGCCGTGGCCTTCACCCTCCATCTTTATCAGTTCCGCATGCTCATATGTCTCTGCAGCTCTCTCGGAGTACTCATATGGCACGATCGGGTCCTCATCGCCATGGATGATCAGCACATCACCTTTATAATCTCCGATCGTCCCATACATATCGATCTGCTGAACATCCTCTACAAACTCCCTGCTCAGATCCATTCCCCAGAAGTCGAAGGTGTCCGGTGCTTCCGACGGATCCGGATAGTTGTTCTTCCAGTCATCCGGTACACACAGGGCCGGGAAGTACATGGCCAGCGCACCGATCTCATCCTTCAGCTCAGCAGCGACGAGGGAAGATACGAAGCCGCCCTGGCTGCCGCCAAGGAGGAAGATCTTTTCAAATTCGCCGGAAGACTTAAAGTAGTCCACCACATCCAGGAGATCCTGTTTCTCAGTATTTATGGTCATTTCCGTGGATTTGCCGCTGGACTGGCTGTTTACAGAGCCGCCGCAGAAATCATAAGCATAGGCTGTATATCCCTTTCCGGCAAAGGTCGTCCCTTCCTGTACCCAGTCGTTATGCGTGCCATTATAACCATGGCTCATGATAATGAGAGTCCCGTTGGCTTCCTCCGGTTTATAGATGACGCCATAGATTGACTTATCGCCGGATTCAATTATGAGTTCCTCGCCTGCCATTTCTTCTACCTCTTCCTCGGTAACTTCATCAGCCGATTCATCTGTGGCGGGTGCCTCTGTTTCCTCTGCAGCCACTTCCTCCTCGGCCACGGCTGCCTCTGTAGTCACTTCCTCCTCTGCCGCAGCTGCCTCTGTAGTCACTTCCCCCTCTGCCACAGCTGCCTCTTCGTCAGCGAACACGGTACCTGTCAGGGCAAACGCCAAAACAGTCGCAAATAAAAGTGCCTTCTTCATTTTGTTACTCCTCCTTTTTCCGAAAAGTTTTTTTACAGCCATTCATCTGGTTTTGATGAAACTGTGTGTAGGGTGCTCACAGCGGATCAGCTGTGTGGGAAAAATTTACACTTATGCCAAGACTTTTTGATAATGCTATTTTATCATAGTCTATCTTATTTATCCACATATAATGAATCAGGACTCAAAAGAAACCTGGACCCCCTGACTCAAAAGGACCTGGATCCTGACTCAAAATGATCCTGTCCCCCTGACTTATTTTACCCCTGTAAATCGGTAGTACAGCACGATCACCCCTGCAGAAATGATCGTCAGAATCACCAGCGCCACGATATCCTTCCTGCGGATCTCCAGCTTCCTGCGTCCGGTGTATGTCAGTCCCATGGAGTCCGTCACCGGAAGCAGCGCGTTGAACAGGAAGATCAGCGCAAGGCTCTGCAGCGGAAACAGCACCAGATTTTTGACCATGCGAGGCATACTCAGGATCGTATAGGATTTGCCCAGCATCGTCTGATAATAATAGTACATGATCACGGGGCTGATCATCAGGTTTACGAATACCGTGACGGCGAACCGCCCCAGGATCACCCGCAGTGAGTGCAGCTTTGTCCTGTAATAAAAAAGGGCAAAGATCACACCACCGGCTATTTCTTCAAATATAAAAGGAAAGAAATACGCACCATGCGGGAAAAGGATCGCCCCAAGCGTATCACTGATCGCAGAGGTCAGGATCGCCACGATCGGACCATAGATCATGGAACCGGTCGCGTTGATCAGAAAGCCGAAGGTGATATTCAGATTCGGACCAACCGGAATGGCCAGAGATTTCACGGCGATCCTCAAGGCCGTGAGGATCGCCGCCAGCACCAGGATCTTTGTACTCCGGAGCTCACCTGCTGCCAACCGCCAGTATTCCTTTGAAAAAGGTGTTTCAAAAAGCTGTGTCTTATTCATCTCGCGCATAACAGTCCTCTTTTTCGTGCGAATGCAGCCGTCATAACATACTTTTCAGATTTTTTCCTGTCTCCAGAATCATTGCCCCGACATGTTTCACATAGTCTAACAAATACCCCGTAGATTTGTCAATATACTAATGAGTCAGGGGGACAGGTTCCTTGAC
>JAFWDX010000249.1 GCA_017515945.1 Blautia sp.
CCACACAGAGAACCGTCCCCTGTGTGGTTCCGGACCCCATTTCAATCAGTGCATGGTAATGATCTTAGCCGGACATTTCGCGGCACATTTCCCGCATCCGACACATTTTTCATAATCGATCACAGCCAGATTGTTCGTTACCGTGATGGCGCCATGCTCACACTGCTTCACACAGACTCCGCAGCCTCTGCAGCCTGCGTCGCACTGGGTCTTGAGCACAGGGAACCTCTCCGTATTGCTGCACTGGACCGTATAGGACGCTTTCGCGGGAATGATGTCGATCAGGTGCTGCGGGCACACGGACGCGCACATACCGCAGGCTACGCACTTGCTCCGGTCCACAGCCGCGATCCCGTCCACGATGTGGATCGCGTCAAACTGACAGACTCTCGTACAGTCGCCCTGGCCAAAACATCCCTGCGTGCAGTACTTCTCTCCCCGTCCGGGGACAGCCGCAAACGCCTCGCAGGTGCGCAGGCCGGATATATTGGATTTGCGTTTTGCCTTGTCACAGGTACCGGCGCAGCGCACGAAGGCAACCTTCCTGTCCGCTTCTTCACCGGCATCCACGCCCATGATGGCGGAGATCTGCTCAGCCACCGAGGCTCCGCCTACCGGACAGGCATTGGCCGGCGCCTCGCCCTTTGCGATGGCCGCCGCCACCGCGTCACAGCCCGCGTAGCCACAGGCGCCGCAGTTGTTACCCGGCAGGACTGCCCTTACGTCGATTTCCTTCTGGTCCACCTCCACGGCAAAGGTCTTGCCGGCATAGACCAGGAGCACACCGATCAGGAAGCCGATCACGCCAAGCACGATCACCGTTGTTATGATCATAGATATGTCGTTCATTTATTCTCCGCCTCCTTTAACCCAGACTGCCGAATCCGTAGAAGGCAATGCCCATCAGCGCCGCGCAGAAAAGCACGATCGGAGCTCCCTTGACCGGACCCGGGATGTCATTGTCCTCGATCCTCTCACGGATGGTAGCGAGCAGGACAATGGCGATGGTAAAGCCCAGAGCCGTACCGAAACCGGCCGCCACACTTTCAAAAAAGTTGTATCCGTCCGTGACATTGTTCAGAGCCACGCCAAGGACAGCACAGTTCGTAGTGATCAGAGGCAGGTAGATACCCAGAGCCTCATGAATAGCCGGAGATGTTTTCTTGAGAAACATTTCCACGACCTGCACCAGTGCGGCTATGACGAGTATGAAAACAATGGTCTGCAGATATTCCAGGTTAAGGGGCTTCAGGATCAGCGTATACAGCAGGTTCGCTATGGCCGATGCAATGGTAATGACGAAAATAACCGCTCCGCCCAGACTGGCAGAGGTTTTGATCTTGTTGGAAACCCCGAGGAAGGAACAGATCCCCAGGAACTGGCTCAGAACGACGTTGTCGATCAGGGCCGCTGTCATGACGATGACCATCAGAGAAGTCATGCCTTTGCCTCCTTTCCGGCGTTGCCATCTTTGTTATGTTCTTCATTTTTCGCGCAGGTCGCGCAGCAGCCGTCGCAGCCCTCGACCTTTTCGTTGGCCTTTGTGGACATGCCGACGGCATTCATCACCATGACCAGCATGCCGAGGACAAGGAATGCGCCCGGTGCCTTGACCAGTACGCCCATGGGTTCATAGAAATCCGGCATGACCTGTCTGCCCATGACGGTTCCCGCGCCGAGGATCTCGCGGAAAAAGCCCAGCAGTGCGAGTCCTACGGTAAAACCGATGCCCATGCCCAATCCGTCAAAGGCGGATTCCAGCGGGCCGTTCTTGGAGGCATAGGCCTCCGCGCGGCCGAGGATGATGCAGTTGACGACGATCAGCGGGATATACACGCCGAGGGCCGCATTGATCTCCACGAAATAGGCTTTCATGATCAGCTCGACGATCGTGACGAAGGACGCCACGATGACGATATAGGCCGGCAGACGGACCTCATCCGGGATCACCTTGCGCAGCAGCGAGATGACGATATTGGAGATCACCAGGACGGCCAGGGTGGAGACGCCCATTCCCACCGCATTCGACAGCGATGTGGTGACGGCCAGCGTGGGACACATGCCCAGCATGAGCACAAAGGTCGGGTTCTCCTTTACGATACCATTATAAAGTCTTTCCAGGCATTTGTTCATTTTATGACCTCCTTCCCGTTATGCCAGATTGGTGTGATAGAAATCCAGGGCGGCATTCACGGCGTTCACGACAGCGCCGGAGGTTGTGGACGCGCCGGAGATACTGTCGATCTCTTCGTCTGATGAAGCGCCTCCGCTCTTGAGCAGGGTAAACTGATCCACCTGTTTGCCGGCGAACTGGCTCTTCCAGTCAGGTTCATCTACACGCATGCCCATGCCGGCAGTCTCTGCCAGGACCGTAAAGGCGATGCCTTGTACAGTTCCGTCAGCTGAAATACCGACGCTCTGCGTGATTTCTCCTTCGAAGCCTTCCATCGTCGTGACGCTGAGCGCATAACCGATGGTCTCACCGGAAGCATCCTTACCGGCGACCACTTCGTTGATCATGACCTTGCCGAATGCACCGTCCGCGTAATAATCAGATGCTGCAGCCGCCTCCTCGACTTTCGCGGTGACCGCGTCGTCATATTCAAAGGATTCCGCTTCAGGCAGTACAGCCTCAAAGGCAGCCAGATTGGCCGCAAGCTGGTTTTCCGCGATGGTCGGAGCGGTCAGATAGTTGACGCCCGCGAGCGCGCCGCCTGTCAGCAGGGCGATCAGCATGAGGATGAGAGCGGATTTCGGGATATTGATCCGGCCGTTCTGGTCGTCATCCAGCAGGTACTGGACATTCCGGCCGATGCCAAAGGGTCTGGGGATGATGACCAGATCGATCAGCGGCACCAGCAGGTTGGCAATGATGATCGCGTAGGTCATGCTGTCGGCCATGTTTCCGAATACACGGAACACGGCTGCCAGAGCACCTACAAAAATGCCGTAGAGGGCCTGTCCCCAGGCCGAGATCGGGCTGGTGACCGGATCCGTCGCCATAAAGAATACGCCGAGGATCAGTCCGCCGCCGCAGATATGGGCTGCCAGGAACTGCGGATCAAAGCCTTTTCCGCCAAGCACGCCCATGAAAAAGGCAAAGCTGAGCACGCCGCAGATGGGGATCTGCCAGGTGATCGTGCCCTTGATCAGGAGGAACAGACCGCCGATCAGCAGGCAAATGATGCTGATGCCGATATGTCCGTCCACAAAGCCGAGGAGCATTTTGGTCGTATTGACGCTGCCGCCGGTCTTGAGCACGGCCAGCGGTGTCGCGGAGGATGTGCCGTCCACGCTGTAGTTCGTCATCAGAGTGCCGAAAGAGATCAGCAGGAAGGCTCTGGCCGCCAGGGCCGGGTTCATGAAATTCTGTCCCAGGCCGCCGAAAAAGCATTTCACAAAGAGAATACCGAACATGCTTCCCACCACGGGGATAAAGATCGGAACGGTGGGCGGCAGGACCAGCGCCAGCAGCAGGCCGGTCACTACGGCGGAGCCGTCCCACAGAGAATTCTTCCTGTGGGTGATGCGGTCAAACACATACTCTGTGACCATCGCGGAAAGGATGGATGCCACGACGATGATCAGAGAATGGAGTCCGAAATGAGCCACGCCGAACACGGTGACCGGGATCAGGGCGAGGATCACATTGTACATTTCGTGAAGGGTATCATGCTCTGTGCGCGCATGGGGGTTTGAGGAAACATTCAGTAAATTGCTCATGCCTTCCCCTCCTTATTTGCTTCGTGTTCTCTCTTCCACGCCATCGCCGCCGGTTTCGTCTGGGCGAAAAGCTGCGTCAGCGGACGCTTTGCCGGACATGTGTAGGTACAGCAGCCGCAGGCGATGCAGTCCGTGCCATGGAATTTTACATAGCGTTCATAGTTCTTTTTCTCGGCCGCTTCCGACATCTGCTGGGGCAGCAGGCCCATCGGGCAGACTCTCGTGCAGCGTCCGCAGCGGATGCAGTTGGTCCCGAAGCGTTCGGACTCCTCCACCGGGTCCGTCATCATGCAGGTGATGGCGTTGTTCGTCTTTACCAGCGGAACTCCGGTATCCGAAAGAGCCAGGCCCATCATGGGACCGCCCAGATAGATCTTTTTCACTCCGTCCTTCAGTCCGCAGTGCTCCAGCAGCTCCTGTACGCTGGTGCCCAGCCTGACCTTGAAATTGCCGGGGCGCTCGACGCCGTCTCCCGTCACGGTAAGGCCTTTTTCCATCAGCGGCTCGTTAAAGGCCACCGCACGGTAAATGGCGCTGATCGTCGTGACGTTGTCCACGACGCAGCCCAGATCCGCGGGAAGTGAACCGGACGGCATGTACTTGTGCGTAACGGCATGCACGAGATTGCGCTCAGAGCCCTGCGGATATTTTACCTTGAGTACGAGAACAGAGAGCCTGTCGTCACCGGACACGGCCTTTTTCATGATCTTGATGGCTTCGGGCTTGTTGGCCTCGATGGCAATGACGCCATTTGCCTTCGGGAAAAGCCGGAGGATCAGCTTCATGCCTTCGATGATCTCCTCGGGGCGCTCCACCATCAGCCTGTCGTCGCAGGTGATCCCGGGTTCGCACTCCGCGCCATTCGCGATAAAGTACTGGATAGCGGACGGATTCTTGGGAGCCAGCTTCACATGGGTGGGAAAACCGGCGCCGCCCAGACCTACGATACCGGCCCATTTGATCTTGTCCAGGATCTGCGGTCCTGTGAGATCCGCATAATCGCAGGCAGTCCCCACACCGGGTGCAGGCGTATACTGGCCGTCGTTGTCGATGATAATACATGGCGTCTGGATTCCGGCACCACTCAGGTGATGGTCCACCGCCTTTACCTTGCCCGAACATGCGCTGTAGATGTTGGCGGACACAAATCCGTCCGCCTGCGCGATCAGCTGGCCGGCCAGTACCTCATCGCCCTTTTTTACAACGGGCGCGGCCGGTTTGCCGATGTGCTGTCCGAGGGGATAAACCATCTCCTGCCGGGCAAGGAAGGGGGTGAGGGCCATGTCTCGGGTCAGCTCCTTGTTACCGGCAGGGTGAACCCCGCCTCTGAATGAGTAGATTCCCATAGTTTCCTCTCCTTCATGAGTCTTTTATGTGTCTTTCATGTGTCTTTAAGTGAATGAATCATAGTCGTTTCAGTTTTTTTGTGGTATACTGACTGTCAGATTTGGAAAATCGCAAAGGAGTACGTCTAATTATGAAAAAAATCAGCCTGACACTGATATGCTGCAGTCTGCTTCTTGCTTTGTCTCCTTCAGGTCTGCGGCCGGTCTGCGCCGCCGTATCTGATCCGGAAGCCCAGGAAGTTGAAAAACGTTATGTCGACAGCATGGATACGTTCATAACGCTGACCGCATATGGCAGCATGCGTACACATGCCCTGGACCTGGCCGAGGCCGAGATCCTGCGGCTGAACGACCTTTTAAGTACCGGACTTACAGACAGTGAGATATCTCTCGTCAATACAGAAGGCTCATCGGTTCTTTCCCCTGATACCGCGCAGATCGTTGAAAAAGCGCTTGCACTGTATGAGGACACGGACGGACTGTTTGACATCACCGTCTATCCGCTGATGCAGCTCTGGGGATTCACGACAAAGGAATATCACGTCCCGTCTGAGGATGAACTCTCTCAGACACTCGGCCGGATCGGCTCAGACCGGCTGACCTATGACAGCGAAACACGTCGTCTGTCTCTCGGCGAGGGCCAGCTCATCGACCTGGGAGGGATCGCCAAAGGATATGCCTCCGGCAGGATCATGGATATCTGGCGTCAGATCGGTCTGGAGTCCGGTATGGTATCCCTCGGTGGGAACGTCCACTGCCTGAACGTCAAACCGAACGGAGCAGAATGGGTCATCGCGATCCGTGATCCCTTTGGAAGCGAGGCAGACTTTGCCGCCACCATGAAGATCAATGATCGTTCCGTCATCACCTCCGGCGGTTATGAGCGCTATTTTATCGATGAAGCAACCGGAAAAAAATATCAGCATATCATGGATCCCCGTACAGGCCTCCCCGTAGACAATGATCTGGCAAGCGTTTCCATCATATCAAAGGATGGCATGCTTGGGGACGGACTGAGCACATCGCTGTACATCATGGGGCTGGAAGGAGCCGTCGACTATTGGCGCGGCCACTGTGACGAGTTTGAGATGATTCTGATCGGGCAGGACGGTACACTGTATGTGACCGAAGGCCTCACAGATCTCATGCTGACTCCTGAGGATTTTGAAATCCTGACAGTGCAGTAACTGTCGGTTACTGTTCGGGCATAGATTCCTTCACAGTTACACCAGAGCGTCTTAATATGTAGAATTCCACACATTATTCATAAGCTCTGTATATACCGCGGCAACAAATTTCATTTTCCTTTTAACTGTTCCCGCGAGTATAAAACTGCTATCTTCTGTTATAACATTATTTAAAGCTTTTTTCAATTAAACTTGTATGATTTATTGTAACTGTTCCGGGATCTCACCCCCCTGGTATAACAAATATTTACGAAAAGGAGGACGCTGGAGTGAGTAAAAGCGCGCATAAGGCTCTTGTACGGAAAATCTATTCACTTTTGAGCATCGCCCTGGCTTTTCTTTCTGCGGTGCTGTTGTGGTATTATAATGTAGGTGTGCACTGGAGGAATGGTTTTTTCGGCTGGCGGACCCTTTTCGTGGTGGGTATCGCCTACTCCTTTACTTACTGGTTTTTTGCCCGTATGTACAACGCCCACAAGATTGGTCTGTACCGTCTGACGGAGCTGGCTTTTTCACAGATGCTTGCCTATGGCATCACAGATTTTATCTTTTTTGTGGCTTCCTTTTTCTGGTTCCACAATTTCAGAAAGATCAGGCCGTCCTATTACATCCTTGCCTTCTTTCTGCAACTGTTTGCCATCAGTCTGATCATCTTTATCTGCAACCGTCTGTTTGCCCACTACGACGAGCCGCGGCGAATCATCATCATATACGGAAATCCGGGATATACGCAGCTCCTGAAAAAGATCAAAGCGGTAAAATACCGGTACCGGGTCATGGGCTGCTATCCGGAAGACACACCCTGGGAAGAGCTGTGTGAGGCCATCCGGGAATGCGCGGATGTTTATCTGTACGACCTCTCAAAGGAGCTCCGCAGCAGGCTGATCCGCTATTGCGATTCCATCGGGCACGACCTGCATATGTCTCTGAGCATCGACGACATACATCAGATGGAGCTGGAGCTCTCCCACTCCCTCGACAGTCCCTTTGTCCGCACAAAGAAGGCGCCTGTCATCTGGTATTATCCGCTGGTCAAACGATTGATGGATGTCGTTTTTTCCGCGGCGGCCCTGGTCATTCTCTCACCTGTAATGCTGCTGGTCGCTCTGTGTATCAAAATCTGTGACCGCGGACCGGTCTTTTATGGACAGACCCGTCTCACTAAAGGCGGGAAGGAATTCACGATCTATAAATTCCGGAGCATGGTCGTGGACGCAGAAAAAGACGGCGCCCGGCTGGCTTCAAAGGAGGATGACCGGATCACGCCGGTCGGCAGGGTGATCCGCATGCTCCGTCTGGATGAACTGCCGCAGCTGATCAATATCCTGCGAGGTGATATGACCATTGTCGGCCCACGCCCGGAGAGACCTGAGATCGCGGCCGTCTATCAGCAGGAAGTGCCTGAGTTTGCGGAACGGCTGAAGGTCAAAGCCGGCCTGACCGGGTATGCGCAGGTTTACGGAAAGTACAATACCAGCCCTCTGGACAAGCTCAAGATGGACCTGCTGTATATCGCGAATCAGTCTCTGACCTTTGACCTGCAGATCATTTTTTACACCATAAAGATCCTGTTTATACCGGACAGCACGGAGGGAGTGGACGATCAGAATTAACTGACGCGTGGAGCGGACTGGCAGAAACTAAAAAGGGGACTGGCACGCAGAGATTTATTCTCTGCGTGGCAGTCCCCTGTGTGGCAGTCCCCTGTGTGGCAGTCCCCTGTGTGGCAGTCCCCTGTGTGGCAGTCCCCTGTGTGGCAGTCCCCTGTGTGGCA
>JAFWDX010000250.1 GCA_017515945.1 Blautia sp.
ACACCCTATTCACGGAGAAGCTGGATGAGCTTAACCAGATTACCCATCACACCTCCGAAATATATGTTGACAGGGACAAGATCTATCTGGTTGCGGCATGACTTTTAATAATTTGGTGAGGAGGAATCTGTTCGTCTGACTCTCTTGATTCACGGAGTGAGTCAAGGAACCTGTCCCCCTGACTCATTTAAGAGGAGATTTGGAAAATGACACGTTCAAAACCAACCATCATATATAAAGACACAGTCCCGGCCATTTTCATCCGTCGGCTCAATCGTTTCACAGCGGAAGTTCTGATTGATGGAATATGTGAGACCGTTCATGTGAAGAACACTGGCCGACTTAAAGAGCTGCTGGTTCCGGAGGCAAAAGTCACGCTTCAAAAGGCAGACAATCCCGAACGGAAAACAGCATATGATCTTATCTCTGTATACAAGCCAAAGCTGAAATGGGTGAATATTGACAGTCTTGCACCGAACGAGCTGATGAAGCAGGAACTGATGAATTCAGGTTACGATGTCGTAAAGCCGGAGTTTACCTATGGAGACTCGCGGTTCGATTTCTATATGGAGCGGGATCGGGAAAGGTATCTGACGGAAGTGAAGGGCTGTACGCTTACGACAGATCCCCGAAGTGGTATCGGCCTGTTTCCGGATGCGCCGACAGAACGAGGCGTGAAGCATCTGAACGAACTTGCGGCTGTATCAAAAGCAGGCATTCACTGTTCCATAGCCTTTGTAATTCAGATGAACGGAATCCATCTGGTGTTCCCGAATAATGAAACACAGCCGGAATTCGGTCAGGCGATGGTTCATGCTGCAAAGGCGGGCGTGCAGATTACATATTATGGGTGCCACGTAGAGGCGGACAGCATCAAAATTACCAGCGTTGTCGGAGATACCAGTCGTTACCTGAAATGAGTCAGGGGGACAGGTTCCTTGACTCACTCTGTGAGTCAAGGAACCTGTCCCTCTGACTCATTTTGCTTCATCTGGCAACCAGATGCCTCCGCATCTTTCGGTACAGGATTACCGCTATAACAAATACGACTCCTTCATTAAATGGTACGGCAAACCACAGCATTGTGAGATCATGGAACATCAGCGATAACAACATAAACGCTCCTGTCAGGATGATCAGATTCCGGAGCACGTTCATGATCAGGGTAAACCTGGCATGGCGTAGAGCCTGCATCGAGGAGGACAGGATAATATTTCCTCCGCCGAAGGTCAGCGACAGGACACAGATACGCAAGGCGTGCATGCCGATTTCCCGCATATTGTCCGACGCGGAGAACAATGTCAGGATCGTACCGGTTTCAACCTCCAGGATCAGTGTGAGAGTGATCATGAGCATCAGAATCGAGGTGAGCGCATAGCGCAGCGTTTTCTTTACCCGGTTCAGATTTCCTGTTCCGTAATTATAAGAAAGGATCGGTATCATTCCATTGTTCATGCCGAAGGCGGGCATAAAGCAGAAGTTCTGGAGCTTCATCCATATTCCGTACACGGCAGTGGCTGTCGTGCTGTACCCAAGCAGGATCTGATTGATCAGGAATGAACTGACGGATGTCAGTCCGATCGTGATCATGGAAGGAATGCCTATGCCGTAAATTTCTCTGGTTGCGTTCCATGCCGGTTTGAAAATATCCCTCACAGAAATATGGATCCAGGGATTCCTTTTCATGCATAGCATAAAAGCAATAAAAGCGGCCAGGACCTGGCCGAGAACCGTGGCCAGTGCCGCTCCTGCGATGCCCATTCTCGGGAATGGCCCGATGCCAAAGATCAGGAGCGGATCAAAGATGATATTGAACACGGCGCCGCTTCCCTGAGCGATCATTGCCATGGTCGCGTTGCCGGTGCCGGTCAGCATTTTTTCGAAATAAATTCCGAAGAAGTTTCCCATGCAGATGATCAGGCAGATCCGCAGGTATGTGATCCCTCCCTGAGCGATCTGAGGAACGGTTGTCTGCATTTCATAAAACGGTTTTGTCATGAAGAAGCCCAAAAGAACAAATACGATGATGTGGCACAGGTTCAGGAAAATACCTGTATTTGCCACCGTATCGGCCCGTTCCTGATCATTCATGCCGATGTACCGGGGAATCAGTGCGCTGATGCCTACCCCTGTACCAATCGCGATCGCGTTCATGATCTGCTGGGCGGGAAACGCCAGAGAAACGGCGGTGAGCGCTTCCTCGGAGATTCTGGCTACAAATATGGAGTCCACGATATTGTACATGGCCTGGATAAAGAAGGAGACCATCATCGGCAAGGCCATGGACACCAGAAGCGGCCCGACCGGCATTACACCCAGCTTGTTCTGCTTCTGTCCGTCTGAGGGTCTTTCAGGTGTATTTCTTGAAGGTTCATCATTTTTCTTCATGAGTATCCTCTTTTCTATGAGTAAAAGGATGAGTCAGAGGGGACAGGTTCCTTGACTCACACCGTGAGTCAAGGAACCTGTCCCCTCTGACTCATTCCGATTTCAACCATCCATTTGGCACAATTATCTTCACAGGATGAGGCATTTATAATTTTCCCGGATATATCAAAAGCCATTATAATCAGAGCTTTTACGCCTCATGAAATTTCTTTGGGCGATATGGGACCGAGTACCAGACTTTCAATCGGACTCGCCGATTACATTTGACTTATCGATATCTTTATCATCGCGGCAGAGAGAGAAACTGCGATCCAGTCATCTTCATATCTGTTGGGTGATACATCGAATTTTCTATATTTCCAAATACGATTCTCAGCATTTAAACATCCTCATCCAGAAGATATTTTGCTTTTATTATATCTGGGAGAGATAACGTTGACAACGGTTTTGTAAGAAAAAGCGAGATGAGTCAGAGGGAGTCAGAGGGACAGGTCCCTTGACTCATTCCTTGACAGGACATTGAAACAGGTGCATCATTAAGCAGAAATAGAAGCGCGGTATATGTACAGGGTGAGTCGAAGGGACCTGTCCCTCTGACTCATCGTGAGTCAGGGGGACAGGCTCCTTGACTCATTCCTTGACAGGGCGTTGAATTAGGTGCATCATTAATCAGAAATAGAAACAAGATATACGTATCGGATGAGTCAAGGGTGAGTCACAGGGACCTGTCCCCCTGACTCATCTTGACTCACGGAGTGAGTCAAGGGACCTGTCCCTCTGACTCATGGATTGGACGCAAGTAAAGGCAGATATTCTTTTATCAGGAGGAGAAAAATGGCAAAAAAGGAAAGCAGATTTAAGGTTGTTTTTAAAGATGGTGGTCAATTGTCGGAAGACGGCGTTCGTCAGATTCTTGTAGACACAGAAACCGGTGTAAACTATCTTGTGTGGAAATCGGGATACGCAGGCGGCATTACTTCTTTGCTTGACTCTGAGGGGAATGTGATTATCACGAAAGAATGAACAAGGTATCTGACTTTCCTGCCTGAAAGAAAAGGTGATTTTGTATTATGGCATTGTTTGCGATAGGAGATCTGCATCTCCATTTTCAATCTGAGCTGAAAGCCCCGGGGCAGCTGCATGACAAGGTATGGAAGAGGCATGAGGAAAAATTTCAAAGAAACTGCAGCAAGCTGATCACGGATGAGGATACGCTTGTACTGATCGGTGACCATAGCTGGGGAAAAAATCTGTCTGAATGCGGAATGGATCTGCAGTATATCAGCGAGCTTCCGGGGAAAAAGATTCTGACTCGCGGGAATCACGATATGTTCTGGGATGCGAAAAAGACAAAGCAGCTGAATGCCATGTTTCAACCTGGTCTTACTTTTCTGCAGGACAATTATGAGGTTTATCAGGATTATGCCATTGTCGGTACCAAGGGATATACCTTTGAAGGGCCTTTTTGGCTTGACCGACGTGGGAGGATCGTGGACTGGGATGCCGGGGAAGAGGCTCATGCGAAGAAATTGGTGGAGCGGGAATTACAGCGCCTTCGGACCTCCTTTGAACTGGCAAAAGCAGATGGGTTTCGAAAGTATATTATGTTTCTCCATTATCCGCCGACCAATATTCTGGAGGAAAGAAGCGGCTTTACCGATATGGCTGAAGAATATGGGGCGGAGAAGGTGATCTACGCTCATTGCCATGGAGAGAGCAGATTCCATGACA
>JAFWDX010000251.1 GCA_017515945.1 Blautia sp.
GGGAGACATAGTACTCCGTCTGCCTCACAGTCTTACAACGCCCGGCGTCCGTCTTTCTGTAATGAGTCAGCCTTTTCCCCCGGTTCAAATGAGTCAGAGGGACAGGTTCCTTGACTCACACAAATGTGAGTCAAGGAACCTGTCCCTCTGACTCATTCAAGAACAGATTTCCTGACTCTCGCAAACGAGAGTCAAGGACCCTGTCCCTCTGACTCAGTTCTTTATCTCTTGACTCTGGCGCCGGCGCCGCTCATGATCGCCTCCACCTCGGACTTGACAGCCATTGTGGTGTCGCCGGGTGTGGTCATGGCCAGAGCACCGTGGGCTGCACCGTAGTTGACGGCCTGCAGCGGATCACCGGTGGCCATCAGGCCGTATACCAGGCCGGAAGCGAAGGAATCGCCGCCGCCTACACGGTCCATGATCTCCAGTCCGTTGTAGTCGTTTGCCTTGTAGATCTCACCGTCTGCCCAGCAAAGTGCGCTCCAGTCGTTGACGGTAGCGGTCTTTACAGTACGCAGAGTGGTGGCCACGACCTTGAAATTCGGATAGGTCTGGGCTGCGGTGTTGATCATCTTCTTGTAACCCTCGAGGTTAAGGGTCTTGAGGTTCTCATCGTTGCCTTCGATGGCAAAGCCAAGGCAGGCGGTAAAGTCCTCTTCGTTGCCGATCATGACGTCGACATACTTGGCGATCTCTTTGTTGACTTCCTGAGCCTTTTCGATGCCGCCGATGGCACTCCACATGGAGGGACGATAGTTGAGGTCATAGGAAACGACGGTGCCGTATTTCTTGGCGGTCTTGATGGCTTCGATGACGGTCTCACAGGACTGCTCGGAAAGAGCAGCATAGATACCGCCGGTGTGCAGCCAGCGAACGCCGTCCTGACCGAAAATCTTTTCGAAGTCGAAGTCTGCCGGCGTAGCCTTGGAAATGGCGGTGTTGGCTCTGTCGGAGCAGCCGATGGCGCCGCGGATACCAAAACCTCTCTCAGTGAAGTTGAGGCCGTTACGGCAGGTACGGCCCATGCCGTCTGTCTTCATCCATTTGATGTAGCGGGTGTCCACGCCGCCCTGCAGGATGAAATCCTCCATCAGCTTGCCGACCTCGTTGTCGGCGAAAGCGGTAAGGACAGCGGTACGCATGCCGAAGCATCTGCGCAGACCGCGGACTACATTGTACTCTCCGCCGCCTTCCCAGGCTCTGAAGGAGCGGGCGGTACGGATGCGGCCTTCACCGGGATCCAGGCGCAGCATAACCTCGCCAAGGCTGACTGCATCAAACTTACACTCTTCTGCCGGTCTTAAGTTCAGTTCCATTTTGTGTCCCTCCATATCATAATTGCATTGTTTAGGAGTCATCGTAGCTGTTCAGTTACAATCTTCTTCCCAGTTACGAATCATCTTTAATAAAGGATAATCCTGCCGTTTCTTTTGTCCGGCCATTCCCTGCAAAACCGTTCACATAACCGTTATGCCCGCACATCCGCACAAAATACTCAGCAATCTTTTCATATATACTCATGCGGCCAAATACAAGGTAATTATCCGGACTTCCGCACGGTATATACAGAGGCTCTGAATACGTGGAATCAAAGATTTCCACGTGCTCGGACCCTCCAGCATGTTTTCGGCTTTTATCCTGTTTTATTTCAGGAAATCATCCCTCTTCGGGTTAAACACATCCACCAGGATCCCTTCCTCAAGGCAGGTCACTCCGTGCTCCACGCCGGAAGGCATCTGCACGCTGTCGCCCTGGTTGACCACCTTTGTCTCTCCGCCGATGGTGAAGGAAAAGCTTCCCTTGGCAATATAGGTGATCTGTTCATGCACATGGCTGTGGAAGTTTCCCTTCGCCCCTTTTTCAAAAGAGATCTCACACATCATCAGATTGTCGGAATATGTGAGGATCCTCCGGGTCACGCCCGGTTCACAGGGCGTGGGGACCGCATCTTTATTATATCCAAACATAACTGTTTCCTTTCGGAACGGGAAGATATCTTCACAGCTGCCCGATAGCCGTCAAATCATTCTCGTCAGCATCAGATGCCCCCGAATCCGGACTATATCCTTCACCGTCCGGGCAGATTTCATTAAATCTTTCCCGTCAGCATCAGATGCCCCGGTTCATCACGGCTGCTTGCCGATATAAGCCAGAATACCACCATCCACATAGAGGATATGGCCGTTTACAAAGTCAGAAGCCTCAGAAGCAAGGAACACAGCGGCGCCCATCAGATCCTCGGGATCTCCCCAGCGCTCCGCGGGTGTCTTTGCGATGATGAAGCTGTCAAAGGGATGCCTGCTGCCGTCAGCCTGCGGCTCACGCAGCGGAGCCGTCTGAGGTGTGGCGATGTAGCCGGGTCCGATGCCATTGCACTGAATATTGTACGCACCGTATTCGGAGGCGATATTCTTTGTCAGCATCTTCAGGCCGCCCTTGGCGGAAGCATAGGCGGATACTGTCTCGCGCCCCAGCTCACTCATCATGGAGCAGATGTTGATGATCTTGCCATGATGGCGTTCGATCATGCCCGGCAGCACAGCCTTTGACATGATGAACGGTGCGATCAGATCGATGTCAATGACCTCGGAGAACTCATCTGTGCTCATCTCTGTCATGGGGATACGCTTGATGATACCCGCATTGTTGACCAGGATGTCGACCGGGCCCAGATCCTTCTCGATGGAAGCGATCATCTCGCGGACTTCGTCCTCCTTCGTCACATCGCAGAAATAGCCTTTTGCTTCGATACCCTTGGCCGCATAGTCAGCCAGAGCCTGCTGCATATGCTTCTCACCGCGGCAGTTGAAAGCGATCTTTGCTCCGGCAGATGCCAGACCCTCGGCGATCGCGAAACCGATGCCGTAAGCCGCGCCTGTCACCAATGCCACTTTTCCCTCCAGGGAAAACTTCTTCATAATATCCATAATTCCATCATCTCCTGCAGCTTTCTCTTCACGTGCCTGTTCCGTTACAAGCTCCTTTAGTAACTGTTCAGTCACAAGCTTCTTCACAGTTACGAGGCCAGGCGCAGGCTCCTTTCGTCACATTGGAAGTGCGCCTCCCAAGGGACGCCTTCGGTGTGGCCTTGGCTGCTCAACTTTTTTCTTACGCACCTCGCAGAAAATGCAAGGTGCTGACTGAACAGTAACCTCCTTTACAGATACGAGGCCGCGCCGAAGGCGTCCCTTACTTGCAAGTCACAGGCTTCTTTCTGTGCCAGTCCTTTTTACAGTACAACCCCATCCTTAAAGATGGAGATCTCACGATATCCTTTTTCTTCGGTGCGGGTCTTTTTGCCGCTGGCGATCTCGATCACGAAATCCAGCAGCCGCTCGCCCGCCTCATCCAGAGGTTCACCCTCGGCGACCGTACCGGCGTTGAAATCGATCCAGCCCTTTTTCTTTTCATACAGGGCTGTATTGGTGGAGATCTTCACTGTCGGTGCCGGAGCTCCGAAAGGAGTTCCGCGTCCTGTCGTAAACAGGATCATATGGCAGCCCGCCGCCGTCAGATCGGTACTGGATACCAGGTCGTTGCCGGGACCTGAAAGGAGATTGAGTCCTTTTTTCGTTACCTGATCGCCATAGGCCAGCACAGCGCTGACCTGGGCGCTGCCGCCCTTCTGGACGCAGCCGCAGGATTTGTCCTCCAGCGTAGTGATCCCGCCGGCTTTGTTGCCCGGGCTGGGATTCTCATAGACCACCTGTCCATGGGAAACGAAGTATTCTTTAAACTTATCGACCATCTCCACGGCCTCGCGGAAGGTGGCCTCATCCTTACAGCGGTTGAACAGCAGGGACTCGGCTCCGAACATCTCCGGCACCTCTGTCAGCACGGTCGTTCCGCCCAGGGCGATAAGCCGGTCAGAAAATCTGCCGACTGTGGGATTGGCCGTAATACCGGACAGACCGTCCGAGCCGCCGCACTTCATGCCGACGACCAGCTCGCTGGCGGGAATGGGCTCGCGTACGAATCCGGAAGCAAATGCAGCCAGCTCCTTTAACAGGGCGCTGCCGGCCTCGATCTCGTCCGGAACCTCCTGACATACCAGGAACTTCACACGGTCCTCATCCCAGCTTCCCAGCTCCTCGCGGAACTGCTCCTGCGTCAGATTCTCACAGCCCAGGCTCAGCACCAGCACACCGCCCGCATTGGGATGACGAACGAGATCGGCCAGGACTTTGCGCGTCTGGGCATGATCCGCACCGAGCTGGCTGCAGCCGAAGGGATGTGCAAAGGTATAGATGCCGTCGATGCTGCCCTTCACCAGATCCTGGTTCTCTCTCACCAGCTGCTGGGCAATCGAATTGACACAGCCGACAGTCGGAATGATCCAGATCTCATTGCGGATCGCGGCCCGGCCGTCTTTCCTGCGGTATCCCATAAAGGTCCTCGGTGCCGTCTCGGGCATCGGATAGACCTGATGATCATATTTGTATTCGCCGCCCTCGGAGAGCTGCGTATGTACATTATGGGTGTGGACCCAGCTGCCGGCGGCGATGGGTGCCGTCGCTTCCCCGATCACACATCCGTATTTCACGATGTGGGCGCCCTGCTCGATGGCGGTAAGGGCAACCTTGTGCCCGCGGGCGACATCCTCAGCCAGTGTGACGGTATGCTCACCGGCCTGGATCTGGTCACCTTTTTTCAGGTCCTCCAGCGCTACCGCGACATTGTCGCGGGGATGGATCAGTATAGCTTTCACGCCTGAACCTCCTTCATAGCCTCATAGATGCCGATCTCGTCGATCCTGTCAAGATATCCCTTGACAGCCTCGCAGAAGCCGGGCAGAGTCTTAAGGCTGTCGTCCCACATCTGCTCATTCTCAACGACTGCTTTTGCGATGGCGGCATTGTCGTCGTCACGATGATCATAATAGAAATCCAGTACCCACTGGTCATCCTTGATCTCAAAGGTATCGGCGCCGCGTTTGCCGATCAGGCATCCTTCGCCCTTTTCCTTGCCGGCACGATAGAAATCGATATAGGCCGCGAAGGAGAAGGTCAGACATTTCGGCAGTTCACCGCCGTTGCGCTTCACATACTCCAGCACGGAAGGCATGCAGCGGGCTTTCCACTTGGAGGTGGAGTTCAGGGAAATGGACAGCAGCTGATGATCGATATAAGGATTGCTGAAACGTTCTGTCACAGCTGCCGCGAAATTCAGCAGGTCATCCTTCGGCAGATCCAGCGTCGGGATCACTTCGTCATAGAGGGTCTTGTTCATGAAGCCCTGGATCACGCTGTCCTTCATGCAGTCGCGGACGATATCCTGGCCTGCCAGGTATGCGCCGAGTACAAAGGATGTATGGGCGCCGTTGAGGATGCGGACCTTTCTCTGCTTGTAGGGTGTAACGTCGTCCACCACCATGATGGGCAGGCCGACCTTCTCGAACGGGAACTCCTCTTTAATGGACTGCGGTCCCTCGATGACCCATGCGCCGAATACTTCGCCGGTGTCCAGATTGTTGTCCTCATAGCCCAGCTCAGCCCACAGCTGCTCGGCCTCGGCGCGGGGATAGCCCGGCACGATCCGGTCTACGAGTGTGGAGCAGAAGATATTTTCGCTGTCGACCCATGCGTCGAATTCATCGCCCAGGCCCCACTGGCGGACATACTCGTGTACGCAGCGTTTGAGCTCGTCGCCGTTGTGGTCGATCAGCTCGCAGGAAAGGATGATGAAGCCCTTGAGGCCGAGGTTAAAGCGCTTGTACAGGAACTGGGTGAGCTTACCCGGGAAGCTGTTGGCGGGCTTGTCTTCAAATTTGCACTCGGGATCGTAAACGATACCGGCCTCAGTCGTATTGGAAGCGATGAAGCGCAGATCCGGATTTTCCGCACAGGCCATGTAGGCGTCATAGTCGAGATACGCGTTGATGACACGGCTGAGGGCGGAGATGATCCTCTTTTTGTTTACCTTCTCGCCGTTCTCCTGGCCGCGCAGATACAGGGTGTACAGGGCATCCTGATCCTTAAAACGCTGACGGGCGTCAAAGGCGATGGGCTGTACGACGCAGACCTTTGAATTAAAGCCGGCTTCTTCGTTCATTCTGTCGATAAAGTAATCCACGAAAGCGCGAAGGAAATTGCCTTCGCCGAACTGCAGGACGCGCTCGGGGGCATCCTTGAGCAGATAGCCGTCATAGTTCATCTCTTCGAGAGTTTTATAGCTGAGTTTTTTCATGATGACTCCTTTATAATCGTACGCTGTTAAGCTTTTTAGGGCTGTTGAGCTTTTGTTCTACATA